>JALOLX010000370.1 GCA_025455765.1 Flavobacteriales bacterium
GCGGCCCCGATCAAGACGTGTCGCATGGAACGCTGGCTTGGTTGATCGAAAGTAGGAAATTCCACCTTCGTCGCCAAATAAATCACCTCCGTCGACGAACCGACCGATGTGAAAAACCCGCGAGCGCCGATCGGTGGCGACGAACGGCTATTGCACCAAGGGGAAACAGGTGAGCCGAGGCCCATCAGCCCTTGGCCTTCCGGTAGCGCGCCAGGTTGATCAACCCGACCGCTGCCAGGATCACCACCAGGCCCAGCACCTCACGCCAGCCCAGCACTTCGTTCCCCACGAACACGCCGAGCAACACGGCCACCACGGGGTTCACGTAGGCGTAGGTGCTCACCTGGGTGGCCGGGCGCACCTGCAGCAACCACACGTAGGCACTGAAGCCGATGAGCGACCCAAATACGATCAAATAGGCCAAGGCTCCCCAAGCAGATGCGGGGATCGCACCCCAGTCCATGTGCGTTAATTCCCCACGTCCGGCGCTGGTGAGCAGGAAGAAGAAGGCGCCGGTGAGCATCTGCCAGCCGCTGTTCACCAGGTTGGGCAGTTGCGGCGGATGGTACTTGGCGTAGAGCGAACCGGCG
Organism: Flavobacteriales bacterium; assembly: GCA_025455765.1. Taxonomy (GTDB): domain Bacteria; phylum Bacteroidota; class Bacteroidia; order Flavobacteriales_F; family PHOS-HE28; genus PHOS-HE28. Next base: position 591 of record JALOLX010000370.1, read on the forward strand.
GGCCAGCCCACGATGCCGAGGATCAGGATGAAGAGCACCGAGAACTCCGGAGTGACCTCCGCGGCCCCCAGCTGGGCTTGGATCTTCGCGCTGAACAAGAGCAGCACACCGCCGATGCCCGCCAACACGCCGAACACGGTGGAGCGACTGCGGAAGTTCACCTTCCACTGAGGCCGGTCGAGCACGATGAAGGACAGCGGCGCCACGGCGATGGCGATGGCCACCACACTGCTGGGGATGGTCTGCTGCACCCACACCACCGCCCCATTGCCCACGTAGCACAGCAGGAAACCCGTGATCACCGCCGTGCGCAGGTCGCCGCGCGGGTGGATGGAGTTGCCTTGGGCAAGGCTCCAGGCGAAGATGAGCGCGGCGGCGATCAGGAAGCGTGTGCCCCCGAGCAGAAAAGGCGGAAAGCCGTTGAGCGCCTCGCGGATGAAGAAGTAGGTGCTGCCCCAGATGAGGTAGATCGCGGCAAAGGCCAGGTAGACCTTCAGGCGGGAGGGCGCAACGGAGGACATGAGGCTGCGAAGGTCGACCATGAAAGGTAAAGGGCGCCTCGAAGAACCTCGCTCCAGCGGCGTACACGGTAAAAGGACGCAGATCGTTCGCTCGCTCTCGTTCGTCCAGCCTGCGTTGCCCCTCATTCGGATACTTCGTTCCAGTATCCTCTTTACGGGCGCCTTGTCTGGTCGAACGATAGCAGCGCGCGCCATCCGGTCGAAGTTCTTCGAGGTACCCTAAAGCACGGCATGGCAACTTCTCCCGGCAGCCGTACCTTCGCGGGGTACACTTGTTCGCCATGTCCAAGACCAAGAGCCACACCGCCGAGGAGATGATGACGTTGGAGGAGGTCCGCGAGGAGATCCTCCGCGACTACCGCATTGTGACCGAGAGCCGCGAGGCCAGTCTGCTGGGTCGCAAGGAAGTGCTCACCGGCAAAGCCAAGTTCGGCATCTTCGGCGATGGCAAGGAACTGGCCCAGGTGGCCATGGCCAAGCAGTTCCGCAATGGCGATTGGCGCAGTGGCTATTACCGCGACATGACCTTCATGTTCGCCATCGGCGAGCTCACCGTGCAGCAGTGGTTCGCGCAGCTCTACGCCCACGCCGACGTGAACGCGGATCCCAGCAGCGCTGGCCGCAGCATGAACGGCCACTTCGCCACCCGGAGCCTCGACGACCAAGGCGAATGGAAGGACCTGATGGCCCAGCCCAACTCCAGCCCCGACATCAGTCCCACGGCGGGCCAGATGCAGCACCAGCGAAGGGCACTTCTGGGAGACCATGAACGCGGCCGGTGTGCTGCAGGTGCCCCTGGCCATGAGCGTGTGGGACGACGGGTGGGGCATCAGCGTGAGCAAGGACTACCAGACCACCAAGGGCAGCATCAGCACGTTGTTGCAGGGCTTCCAGAAGGAGGAAGGCACCAACGGCGTGCGCATCTACCGCACCAAGGGCTGGGACTACGCCGGCCTGAACCGCACCTACGAAGAGGCCATCGCCCTGTGCCGAGAGGAGCAGGTGCCCTGCCTGATCCACGTGGAGGAAGTGACCCAGCCGCAGGGCCACAGCACCAGCGGCAGCCACGAGCGCTACAAGAGCACGGTGAGCGATTGGATCCGCGACAAGGACGGCAAGCCTGTGGAGGAAGTGCCGCTGTTGGAGTGGTACAAGGTCTACGACTGCAACGTGAAGTTCCGCGAGTGGATCCTGAGCTTCCGTCCCGGCGGCGAACCCATCGCCACGGCGGAAGAGCTGGACGCCATTGAGAAGCAGGCCAAGGCCGATGTGCGGGCCGCGCAGAAAGCCGCCTGGGCCGCCTACCTCGCCCCCATCCAACAAGAGGCGCAGGAGGTGGTGAGCCTGCTGGACGCCCTGGCTCCGCAGTGCCGCAACCAGGCCGAGGTGGCCGCGTTGGCCCAGGACCTGCGCAGCGCCATGGATCCCGGTCGCCGCGAAGTGCTCAGCGCTGCCCGCCGCGCGCTCACGCTCACCTTGGGCGAGGAAAGCGCCGAGCGCAGCCGACTACAGAACTGGGTGGACCGTTGTCTGGCCGACAATGGCGAGCGCTACGGCAGCCACCTCTACAGCGAGAGCCGCCACAGCTGTCTCTGCACGTGCCCGAAGTACCGGTGCGCTACGACAGCGATGAGCTGGTGGACGGCCGCATCATCATCCGCGACAACTTCGCCGTGCTGTTCGAGGAGAACCCGCTGGTACTGATGTTCGGTGAGGACACCGGCAAGATCGGCGATGTGAACCAGGGCATGGAGGGCATGCAGGCACGCTTCGGCGAGCTGCGCGTAAGCGACACCGGCATCCGCGAGGCCACCATCCTGGGCCAGGG
>JALOLX010000057.1 GCA_025455765.1 Flavobacteriales bacterium
CAGCGCGCTGAACACCGGAATGATGAACAGGTTGAACAGCATGCCGAACAGGGCGGAGAGCACCATGCCGATGTATGGCGCCACCCGACCGGGCAGCGTGTTCACGAAGGGCGCCCACCAGGCATCGTGATGGGTGCCGCCCAGTTCGGCGAGGGCGTCCTGCACCCAGGCCCAGAACGCACCGGGCACCGCTGTGTTGGCCTGGGTCAACTGCGGCAGATCGGAGAGGAAGGAGTTGAGCTGAAGAACGAGCAGCGTGACCAGGGCGGCGAACACAAGTACCACCAACAACAGCCCTGTTGCGATAGCAGCCCAGCGGGGTACGGCACGGCGTTCCAACCGCGCTACCAGCGGGTAGAGCACCAAGGCCAGCAGCAAGGCATAGGCCAGCGGGATCAGCACCACGCGGCCAAAGTAGAGCAACGTCCCACCAAGGATGAGGCTGCCTGCGTTCTTGAGAAAGGCATCGGTACGATGGGCCACGGTTACGAATGTAGCGTTCAGGAGCGCGTGGAGCCTGAGAAGGACGAAGCCCCGGCGCTAGGCCAGGGCTTCAACACAGGGTGCGTGAGCGATCAGACCGCGGCCACTTTGTCGGCCTTGTAGACGCCCGCCTCCAGCTTCTTCTTCACCTCCTTGAAGCTGTTGATGGTGCGTTCCACATCCTCCATGCTATGGGAAGCAGTGGGTATGAGGCGGAGCAGGATCACATCCTTCGGCACCACGGGATACACCACGATGCTGCAGAAGATACCATGGTTCTCGCGCAGGTCGAGCACGACGTTGGTAGCCTCCGGGATCGAGCCTTTCATCAGCACGGGGGTCACGCAGCTGTTGGTCACACCGATGTCCAGGCCGGCCTCGCGTAGCCCGGTCTGCAGGGCCTTGGTAATGGTCCAGAGCTTTTCGCTGAGCTCCGGCTTGGTGCGGATCATTTCCAGGCGCTTGAGGGCCCCTACCACGATGGGCATGGGCAGGCTCTTGGCGAAGGTCTGGCTGCGCATGTTGTAGCGCAGGTACATGATCACATCCTCCGGGCCGCTCACAAAGGCGCCGATGGTGGCCATGGCCTTGGCGAAGGTGCCGAAGTAGATGTCCACCTGGTCCTGCACGCCTTGCGCATCTGCGGTGCCGCGGCCATCCTTGCCCATCATGCCGAAGCCATGGGCATCGTCCACGAAGAGGCGGAAGTTGTACTTCGCCTTGCGTTCCACGATCTCCTTCAACTTGCCCTGGTCGCCCGCCATGCCGAAGACACCCTCGGTCATCACCATGATGCCTCCACCGGTCTCCTTGGTCACCTTGGCGGCCTTCTCCAGCATGTTGTCCAGGCTGGCCAGGTCGTTGTGCTGGTACACAAAGCGCTTGCCCATGTGGAGCCGTGCACCATCGATCATGCAGGCATGGCACTCGCTGTCGTACACGAGCACGTCGTGGCGGGAGAGGAGGGCTTCAATGGCGCTCATGCAGCCTTGATAGCCGTAGTTGAGCAGGAAGGTATCCTCCTTGCCCATGAAGTCACTCAGCTTGTCCTCCAGCTCTTCGTGGTACTTGGTCTGTCCGCTCATCATGCGGGCACCCATGGGGTAGGCCATGCCCCACTGTGCTGCTGCTTCGGCGTCGATGGCGCGCACCTCGGGGTGGTTGGCCAGGCCGAGGTAGTTGTTGAGGCTCCACACGAGCACGGGCTTTCCGCGGAAGGTCATGTGCGGTCCGAGTTCCCCTTCAAGCTTGGGGAAGCTGAAGTAGCCATGGCTGTCCTTGGCATGGCGGCCGATGGGGCCGAGGTCCTTGCGGGCCTTGTCGAAGATATCGTTCATGGTGGTGGTGCCGTTGGAGCGGCGTTCAGTTCGGGGGAAGGGGAACAGTCCTTGACCGGGCTGCTTCCGGAGCACAAATGTAACCGTGCCATAACAACGGGGAGTGCGGCGCGTTACAAGCTGCGCACAGCGGCCTGTTCACGGAGAAGGGCTATCTTTGCAGCCTTTCGCTCGAACGTGCTCCGGACCATTCACATACCCTTGTTGCTGCTGGTGATGCTGGGCAACATCGGGTGCAGCGACTTCAACAAGGCCCTGAAAAGCACCGACCTGAACTACAAGTGGGAGGTGGCGCAGAAGTACTACGACAAGGAGCGGTACGAACAGGCCATCCCGCTGCTGGAGGAGCTCATCGTACTGACGCGTGGCACCCAGCGCAGTGTGGAGGTGAACTACAAGCATGCCAAGGCCCATTTCCTGATGAAGGACTATACCCTGGCCGGGTATTACCTATCGAACTACGTACGGACCTTTCCCACGAGCCAATACGCGGAGGAGTGCGCCTTTCTATCAGCGTACTGCTACTACAAGAACTCCCCCGACCACGAGTTGGACCAGACGGATACACGCACGGCGATCGACCAGATGCAGCTCTTCATGGTGCGCTATCCCAACAGCACGCTGCGTGATAGCTGCAACTCCCTCATCGACCAGATGCGCACGAAACTGGAGGTGAAGTCCTTTGAAAGCGCCATGCAGTACTACCATATGCGCAACTACCAAGCGGCGAGCGTGGCGTTCCGCAATTTCAATCGCGAATGGCCCAACTCGAAATACCGCGAGGAGGCCATGTGGCTCATCCTGAAGAGCGATCAGGAGCTGGCCATCAACAGCGTGGAGAGCAAGAAACGCGAGCGCCTTACCGACGCTATCCGATCCTATCGTAACTTTGCGGACGCTTTTCCCCAAAGCCCCTTGCTCGGCGATGCTGAACGCATCTACAAAGCATTGGAGCAGGAACTGGGGATCACCGCCACGACGCCCACACCATGAGCAAGCTGACCGCCGCCGCCCGAACCACCATCACCCGTGACATGTCCAAGCTGGACAAGGAGATCGGGAACGTTTATGAGTCCGTTGCCCTCCTGGGCAAGCGAGCCGACCAGATCAGCGTGCAGGTGAAAGAGGAGTTGAGCGAGAAGCTGGAAGCGTTCGCGCTCAACGGCGAGAACCTCGAGGAGGTGTATGAGAACCGCGAGCAGATCGAGGTGAGCAAGCACTACGAGCGCATGCCCAAGCCTACGGCCCTGGCCATCCAGGAACTGATCGAGGGCGATATCTACTACCGCCGCACGGCCACTTCGGCCAACCCGGCCAAAGAGGCCTGAGGCCATGGCCACACCGACCGCTGAAGCCTCGAAGCGGCTCCATCGGCGGGTGCTGCTGGGTGTTTCCGGAGGTATCGCGGCGTACAAGTCGGCCACGTTGGTCCGTGAGTTGGTGAAAGCTGGCTGCGAGGTGCAGGTGGTGATGACCCCTGCGGCCCACGACTTTGTCACCCCGCTCACACTGGCCACGCTGAGCAAGCGCCCCGTGCTCACAGATCTCTTTGTGCGCGACGGCAGCGGCCGCTGGAACGACCATGTCCATCTTGCCCGCTGGGCCGATGTGCTGGTGATCGCCCCGGCCACAGCGAACACGCTCGCCCACATGGCCCAGGGGCTCTGCGACAATCTGCTGATGGCCTGCATCCTCAGCGCCACCTGCCCGGTCCTGGTGGCACCCGCCATGGACCTGGAGATGTGGAAGCAACCGGCCAACACGCGCAACCTGGACCTGTTGAAGGAACGCGGCGTGCATACGGTGGGACCTTCCAGCGGCGAGTTGGCCAGCGGCTTGGTGGGCGAGGGGCGCATGAGCGAACCGGCCGAGATCGTGAGCGCGCTGCATGACCTTTTGATGGGCGCCAGTCGCCTCAACGGCCGTCGGATCCTCATTTCCGCAGGCCCCACGCAGGAAGCCATCGACCCCGTTCGGTACATCACCAATCGGTCCACTGGAAAAATGGGCTTCGCGCTGGCCGAAGAGGCTGCACTGCGCGGTGCCGTAGTGGAACTGGTCGCTGGACCGGTCTCGTTGCAGGTGGACCGTCCGGGCATCACCCGCACCGACGTGGTGAGCGCCGCCGAAATGGCCAGTGCATGCAAGACATTGGCCCCTGATCAGGACATTGTGATCATGACCGCTGCGGTGGCCGACCACCGACCCCGCCACGCTGCGCCGGAGAAGATCAAGAAGGGACAGGGCCTGCCCCAGTTGGAACTGGAACCCACCGAGGACATTCTTGCCACCCTGTCCACCACACGTCCAGCTGGGCAAATGGTAGTGGGCTTTGCGCTGGAGAGCGAGAAGGCGCTGGAGCATGGACGCGCCAAGCTGGAGCGGAAGAAGTTGGACCTTCTGGTGCTCAACAGCATTGCGGACGAGGGCGCCGGCTTTGGGCACGACACCAACAAGGTGACCTTTCTCCGCCCGGACAAGGATCCCGAAGAACTTCCGTTGATGAGCAAGGCCGCCGTTGCGCGTGCTATCTTGGACCGCATCGAAGAACTGCTATGAACCTGCGACACATCGGCATCGTACTGCTCCTGGTGGGCCTTTCATCGGTTGGGACCGCGCAGGAGTTCAACTGCCAGGTAAGCGTGATCGCTCCGCAGGTGGCCACCGCCCAACCCCGGGTGTTCCAATCCCTGGAGCTGGCCATCAAGGAATTCTACCAGAACCGGCGCTTCACCAACCTCAACTTCGCGACCAACGAGCGCATCGACCTCAACATCCTGCTCACCATCAGCAACCAGCCCGCACCGGACCGGTTCGAGGGCACGTTGCAGATCATCTACGTACGTCCGGTCTTCGGCACCGATTACAACAGCCCTGTGCTTGATCTGGTGGACAACAACATCCAGTTCAACTTCCTGGAGAACACCCAGATCGAATTCGCGCCGGAGCGCTTCTTGAACAACCTGAGCAGCTTGCTGGGCTTCTACGCCTACTTCATCCTCGGTGTGGATGCGGACACCTACGCACCGTTGGGGGGAACGGACTTCTACAACCTGGCACAACAGGTGGTGAACAACGCGCAAAGCACCGCTGAGACCGGCTGGAAACCCTTCGAGGACCAGAACAACCGGTACTGGCTGCTGGACAATCAGCTCCAAGCCGTGTTCCGTCCGTTCCGGGAAATGCTCTACAACTACCATCGGCTGGGCTTTGATACCATGACCGAGGATGTGGCGGCCTCACGTCGCACCATCGCGGCCCAGTTGGATAAGCTCAAGCCCGTGTGGCAGGTGAAGCCCTCCAACATCAACTTCCAGATCTTCTTCAACGCCAAGTACAACGAACTGGTGGAGCTCTACAAACAGGATGGATCACAGGAGAAGGCCAAGATCTTCAACACCCTGCAGATCCTCGATCCCGGGCACATCAACCAGTATCAGGGCATCATGCGCGGCTCGTAGTCCGTTGCGGATGGGGGAGAACTTTTGTGCATATTTGCCGTCATCGTATTGACAGATTACTCGTCATGCTGCGACGGCTGCACATCCGCAACTACCTCCTGATCGACGCGCTGGACCTGGAGCTGGGCAACGGCTTGAACATCGTCACCGGCGAAACGGGCAGCGGCAAGAGCATCCTGCTGGGCGCGTTGGCACTGGCCACTGGTGAACGGGCCGATGCAGGCACAGCGCGCGACACGGCTCAGCGCTGTGTGGTGGAGCTCGAAGTGGACCTGGGCGACATGGACATCACGTCGTGGTTCGCTGCACAGGAGCTGCCGTATGAACGGCTGACCCTGCTCCGGCGCCAGATCGAGCCGGGGGGACGTTCACGGGCCTTCATCAACGACACGCCCGTGCGCTTGGAGCAGCTGCGCGAACTGGGAGGGCGTCTCATCCACATCCACAGCCAGCACCACACCCTGCTGCTCAACGACCCGACCTTCCAACTGGGTCTGGTGGACCACCTGGCCGGCGTGGCCGATGACGTGCGCGACTACCGAAAGGAGTATCAGCACTGGCGCACCCTGCTGCGTGACCTGGAAGAGGCCCGCACGCTGGAGGCCCGCGCCCGGGAGGAGTTCGACTTCCTTCAGTTCCAGTGGCAGGAGCTGGACCAGGCCAGAATGCGCGCGGGAGAGGAGCAACAGTTGACCGAGGAGCTCGGTCGGGCGGAACATGCGGAAGAGATCCGGGCAGCGTTAGAAGAGCTGTCGGTCGAGCTGGAAGGTGAGCGCGGTCTCTTGAGCGGTCTCTCCACCTTGCGTCAACGCCTGGTGCGCACTGCACGGGTCCACCGCGGCGTGGATCAGCTCATGCAACGCCTGGAGGCCGTGCGCATCGAACTGAAGGACATCGCGCAGGAAGGCGCGTCCGTAGCGGATGGCATTGACATTGACCCGGTGCAGTTGGAGCGGTTACGCGAGCGTTCGGACCTGATCAATCGCCTGCTCCAGAAGCATCGCCGTGCCACCACCGAAGAGCTGCTCGCCATGCAGGAACAATTGGCAGCGCGCATCGCTGGCATCACTGGAATGGAAGAGCGCATCGCGCAACTGGAACGGACGGAGCAGGAAGTACATCGCCAGCTGGAGCAACAGGCTTCAGCGCTATCCACGGCACGGCAGCACGCATTGGCCCCCTTGGGAAGAGCGGTGGAGGACCATCTCCACGAGCTTGGCATGCCGCATGCCCGCTTCCGCCTCGAACACCGGACAGGGGAACTGGGGCCGCAAGGCGTGGACAGTGTTCGGGCCTTGTTCTCTGCGAACACCGACCGCGAACCGGCACCGCTGGACAAGGTGGCCTCTGGTGGCGAGCTCAGCAGGGTGATGCTGGCCCTGATCTCCCTCGCTGCTGCAAGTCAGGACCTGCGCACGGTGATCTTTGACGAGATCGACACCGGTGTGAGCGGTGAAGTGGCGGACCGTGTGGGTAGCCTGATGTCCTCCATGGGACATGAACGGCAGGTCCTGGCCATCACCCACCTGCCCCAGATCGCCAGCAAAGGCGACCAGCACTTCGCCGTAAGCAAGGAGGAGCAGGAAGGTCAGGTGCGCACGCGGATCCGGCCGTTGGAGCGCGAGGAACGTGTCCGCGTGATCGCACAGATGCTGAGCGGCAGCACGGTGACCAAGCAGGCGCAGGAGAACGCACGGGTGCTGCTTCAACACGCCCGCAGCAAGGCCCGCAAGAGCTGATCGCCCGCACTGCCGAAGCCGATCCCGTTGGTGTTGCGTTGCATCGGCGTGCATACCCCAGCAGGCCTCAACGAAGAACGCGCCCCGATCAGAGGCGCGTTCCACGTGAACAGGTCAATGCATTAGAAGCCATCTCAAAATGATCCTTCGGGCTGCGCCGGGGCCTTTTTCGGCCATCCGTCGTTGCTCAACCCTTACAGAGCGTCCAGCTATGCGCGGGTTTCGCGCCTCGGCTGGCCGT
>JALOLX010000001.1 GCA_025455765.1 Flavobacteriales bacterium
ACTGTGGCTCCAAGTCGTTGCTCAGACCAGCCGCAGCACCTTCAAGCATTAGAAGCCATCTCAAAATCAGTAGTGTCCGGGGAAAAAAACGTTCATGGTCGGAACGGCCCGTCCATCAAGGAAGTTTGAATAGTTCGTTGAGCAGGGGCTATTCTAAAGGAAGTCGCAATGAATACCGGCTGCGACCCCTTCAGGGTCGGAAAATGCGCACAGGTCAACAATGCCCTCCGGGCTAATGTCTGTGACCCATACGGGGTCAAAACCCACGTTATCACTGGGACGACCCCGAAGGGGTCACAGACATTAGAATAGAAAGCAAAAGCATCGATCCGACCCTGAAGGGGTCGCAGGGGCATCTAAGTAAATTTTCCCCGGACACCACTGATCTCAAAATAATCCTTCGGGCTGTACCGGGGCCTTTTTCGGGCATCCGTCGTTGCTCAACCCTTACAGAGCGTCCAGCTATGCTCGGGTTTCGCGCCTAGGCTGCCCGATATTTTGAGACGGCTTCTAGCCACTGCTGATCCTTCTGCGCAAGGCGAATGACAGCGCCAGCGGTTCCGCCGGATCAGCAGCCCAGAAGCATGCGCTCCAACTCATCAACGCTGTTCACGCGGATCACAGGGATATCCACGCGAAGGGGTGTGCTGCCCTCCTGAGTGCGCGCTACAGCTGAAAGCATTTCCTGCACGGCCTCGTTCACCTGTTCGATGATGACCGGTATGTTACGCTCCTGCTGGAACCGCAGCCGGGCCTTGTGGAGCTCATCCGCAAAACCACGTGAAATGAACTCCACCCCACTAAAGTCCAGCACCAGTTCCTTGCTGTTGGCAGGCACCTCAAAGAATAGCACTTCGGCACTGTTCCGGTAGTTCGGATCCGTGCCGACCTTGCTTTTTACTTGGATGACCGTGCTTGGAAGCATGGGGCAAAGATAGGTCTTCGTTCGACCAAGGTGAGACTTCACTCTACGAAGCTCATTACGTTGAACGCAGGATCGGCGATCGTGGGTACACGCAATGCTAAAAAACAACCGGGGAACGTCGTCCCGTCCTTGAGCTCATAGATCGTATCGCGCGTGGCGTTGTTCAAGAGCAAGGCATCTCCGCTCCAAAAGAAAAAGGAGCCACCAAGCCCTTCCACCAGCATGCGCCTTGAAGTGCGGATACCATAGCCCCTGCTCACGGCCTGATCCTTGGTCGATCGACCCTCCAATGCCATGCGCAACGCCTCCGGATCCGAGCCGGGATCTTCGTGTTTCGGGCTGGCGATGTAAGAAGCCCGAAGCCCCTGTCCAGTATCCGCGATCGCGAGGTCGAGATAATGACCATTGGGGTAGTACTGGGCAAAGAGGAACCCTGTACCATGGCCCGCATGGTACGATATGTTACCCACCAGCTCAGAGATCAGATACTTCACCGCCATCAGCATCTGGCCCCTCAGCCCGCATTGACGGACCATCAGGTCTTCCACGGCTTGTATGAGGTCCTCACGTCCGCTATCCGGAGCGGCCGTTACAGGAAAGGTGATCAGGGGCACATAGGTGCGACCGCGCAGTAAAGCCAACAGCCGTTTGGTATCATACGAAGCATCCACCTCGGAATAGCCCGTTGGAAACCGAATAAGCTCCAGATAACTCCGCATTTGGGGGTCAAGGCATGTTGCTGGAGCTTGGGAGGCTACCCCCCTTTCCTGCTGATCCTTTACCAGTGCGGCCGCCCCGCAGATCAGCAATGGGCTCAAAAAGCGACAGTGGCTCAGGTCGAGATGCACCGGCGCGTGCGGGATGACCATTTTACGCGCCAGGTCGATCAACTTCAGGAGCGGGTCACTGAAGTCCTGGTAGGTGCGCGCAGGTAAGGGGATCCGGTGCATGATGCTGCCAAGCTACGAAGTGACCATCACGCTGCTGGTCCATGGTCAGCCCGTGGCCAAAGCGGATCTCGCTCCATGTGGTCACCAATTTTCACGCGATGGCCAAGGTATTCCCATAGGCGGACAGGTGCGCATAGGCCACACGCACGTTGTCCGCATCGGCCAAGGCTTCCTTGCGCTTGCTCCAGGAGCGCATGCGTTCCTGAATGGCTGGCACATCCAAACCGGGTTCCTGGTCGAGCAGGTAGGCCACCGAGGAAAGCAGCTCCAGTGCATAGGTGGACCGGAAACCGGCCACCAGATCGATCAGCCGCCCCAGCCGCATATGCTGTTCCGCATTCAACGTTCGGGCGATGTAGTCCTCCACCTCTGCGCGGCGGTCGTAGTTCAGTTCCAATGCCTCGAAGGGCTTGGCATCATGCTGTTCCAGTCCTTTCAAGTAGGCCCCGTTCAGGTCGTACAGCACGTGTTGCACCTGTACCGAGTAGGGACCGTAGCTGGCGGGCTTGAACTCCAACCGCTTCAACTGCGACTCGCCCAAGAGCTTCAGGAAGAAGGCGAGTTTGTTCGCTACGAAGAGGCTCGCGGGCTCGCCCAAGCGCTCGAAGTGGAACAAGGCGTGCAGCAGCATGGCGCGACCGGGCGTCAATTTCACTGCGCGGGTAGCTTCTTGCTGCAATACGGTTTTGATCGCTGCCGACGGTTCGTACACCACCACACGCACATCCAGTCCGCCCAGATGCGCCTCGATCATCGGCTTCACCTTGGCCCAGTGCAAGCCACCATTGCCACAACCCAAGGGCGGTAGCGCGATGCTTTGGATGTTCCGCTCCTTGATCAGCGCGACCAAGGCCCTCAACCCATCCTCGATGTAGGCATAGCTGCTGCGGTGCTTCCAGTCCTTCTTCGTGGGGAAGTTGATGATCAGCCGCTCGCCATGCATGTCGGCGTCCTTCACCGCAAGCAGAACGCCCACCTGCAGTGTGCCGCTCCTGCAGGCCTCCTTGTACAGCTTCAGGTTGGTCTTGAAGCGCTCGGCGAATTGCAGGGCGATCCCCTTGCCCATCACCCCCACCGTGTTCACGGTGTTCACCAGGGCCTCGGTGTCGGCCTCCAGCAAATTCCCTGTCCTGTAGGTGATCATCGGTTGAAGAACCACTTCCTGTTCGTATCGGCGATCACTTGGATGGACAGGCCACGGCCATCCACCAGTGCCTCCAGTACCCGCTTGCGTTCCGCATCCAAAACTAGCACCGGTGTACCATGCAGAACAGGTCGATGCGGGCGGGGACCTGACCGGACATAGGCGCAAGCTATACTAGTCCTTCCAGAGACAAGGGCCAATAAAACCCACCTTGCACCCGTGTTCCCGCCCACTCTCCAACCCACCGACCACCTCCCCCTCACCGTTAGCGGGCACACCCACCACATCCCCCGCTGCCACCCCACCTTCACCGCCGCTCCGCAGATGCACGGCGTACACACCTTCGGCGGCAAGGACCTCCTCCTGGTGGACGGTCGCATCTTCAGCTCCACCGAACACGCCGACCGCGCCGAGAACGCCCTGGATATGCATGCGGTGCTGGTGACATATGGTTTAGACCGCTAACGGTTTACGCTGCATCCTCCTTATGCCACACCCCACCATGGTGGTCGATCGCCTCCCGGATCACCTGCATGGTACCGGGCAGGTTGGTCTTGAGCTCCTTGGTGGTGAAATGGAGCACTGACCAGCCGCGGCTGTTCAACACGTTGCTGCGCTTCTTGTCCCGCTCTACCGCGCTGCGCTTCATGTGGTGCTCATCGCCGTCGCACTCAATGGCGAGGTTGCGGTCCTTGCAGAACACCGCGAAGTCAAGCTTGTAGCGGCCTTGCCCAACTGTCACTTCGTACTGGCGTTCGCAGGGGATACCGCCTTCCAAAAGCTGCAGCCAGAGCAGGTCCTCCAGCGGGCTGTCGTTGAACAGGTAGTTGATCTCCGGCGCGGTGAGCAGCTTCTGAATGGTGGTGGAGATGAAGAGCAGGCGGCGCGGTTTGCGGCTGGGGATGATGTGCGGCAGATGGCGCAGATCGGCGCAACCCACCACGTAGTACTCCCAACCCGCATGCCTGTGCTGAGGCTCATCAGGGAAGAGCTCCAAGCGCTTGCGCACCACCAAGCTCGTCACAGGCGAGTACCATTGAATGCGCTGCTTCTCCTCGCCGAACACACCGGGGAAGTAAAAGGCGATGTACTGGATGGTACCGTCCTTCACCATGGCCGGGGCCGTGCGTACCGGGATGCGGTACCAACCCTGGGTGCGGATCAGATCCCAATCGCGACGCGAAGGGACAATGGCCACGAGGGTGTTGTTGGTGGTCTGTTGCATGATCGGAGAGCTCCGGATCCGAATTCAATACTACAACGATCCTCTCTTCCTACCTTGCGGATGATGGATGCAGCCCGCGAACAACACCGGGAACTGGCCGCCCGGCAGGACTTCCCCTTCGAGTGCGATCCGCGCTTGTTCAGCGATGAGCAGTATGCCGCCATCCGGCGCTGGGGCCATTGGTACCAAGGCCTCTCCAGCGGCACGCTCACCCCCATCACCGAAGCACAACAGCGCTTCGTGGCGGCCGTCAAGGGCTCAACTCCGCCGGAAGAACCGCACGCCGCAGCGTGGCGGCGCTACCTCAAGCGCCGAGCCATCGAGGAGAAGCACGGTGCAGCCATGCACAGCTCGCACCAGGTGGACGCCGACACCTTCTACAACCGCGACATGGCCAAGCAGCTCCGCCGGACCATGGGAGGGGTGAATCTGCGGGAGCATAAGCGGGGGTGAGGGCAGTGCAGTGCCCAGCAAGGCTCACCACCATCCCCACCCACGATCCGGTTTCCTGCCGCACCAGAAAGGATTGAAAGCGATACGGTCGCCTCTCGGCAATTGCTTGCAGACCCCAGAGAAACTCAAGCGGTCGATCCCGCCACACCCCCCACCGGACCCGCCTCCGCTTTCCTGAGCAAATGGACATCGGCACTTCGTTTACCTTGCCAGCATGGATATCCCCTACTTGCTGAAGGACGAGAATAGCAGCCGTGTTCTGCCAACGTCACACACCGCCTTTCGTACCCAAGAGCCAGGGGTCGCACACCTGTACTCGGTCGAGGCGAACAAGGGAACCATGATCTTCCTCTCCTATTTGGAGTGGGAGTCCGGCAATCGCGAGGTGCGTGTTGAGGAAGCCGAGTCCGATCTGACCATCGTCCATCGGCTCACACATGGGCTCCGGCTGAGCATTGAACGAGTCTTGTTCGATGGGCATTATTATGACTGCATCGCACTTCGCTCAGCACGACTCAACGCGGACGACACATGGTCCAACCTGTATGATCTTTCTCTCAAGCAGATCGATGTTGCGGCCGGCTTTGATGCCACAGCTGCACTGCGCGAGATGGGGGTACGACACTTTGTTAACGGCAGGCAGCTGAACCGGCGTTCCGTGAACAGGCAGTTCGCTTTGTATCCTTATCGCGATAGGTCAATACCCCTGAACGCTTTTCTCATAACGCGGCTGATGCCATTGCTCAATCGCATGCGCAGAAGTGATCAGATACGCCTGTTCTGATCAACGTTCCTGTGATGCAATAAGCGAATCCGACAGGTATTCCTTGAGGTCCGCACGTATTCTTCCGCGTGTGGTGAACAGATCGATAGAGCACATCTCGCACTGATGTTTGCGAGCGTCAGACCCTGCCCAGTGGGCGAATTTCGCGCCCACATTGATCGCCCTCAACTCACCTCCGGATACGTCTCATTGTAGATCTCCGAGATCGTCTTGCCATTGTATGTCCAGAACGGACCGGGGTTCACAGCGTATTCCACTTGCAGGATGTACTTCGTCGCCGCTGTAAGAGAGGTCGGCTCACCTTGGTACATCACCTTCTTCGGACCGATCACGGTCGCAATACTCTCATCCAGGTTGGACACGAGCGCTGCACCTTCTGGAATGCCCATCTCAGCGAAGTTCAGGTTGGGGCGGCGCTTGCGCAGTTGATCCCCGGCCTGCTCATCCGCAGCAGGCACTTCGCTCGGTTGGGCCGCGACTTCCTTAGTGGCATCCTGCACATGCAGGAGCTTCAGGATGGCGATGGCCTGCTCCGGCTCGATCTTGAAGAACTCCCGGCCTGGATTGATGCGATGCGGGCCGAAGGCCAGGTGCAGCGCGCTCTCCACCTCTTTCGCGTTGGGCACGCGGCAGGCGAACTCCAACTTGAATGGCACAGGAACACCCGTGGTGTAGAGTTGACCGATGCGGCGGTTCGCATCCTCGTCGGCGGTGAACCCGATCTTGACCAAGCCCGGCATGCTGGGGTTAGTGAGCACATAGACGATCTGCATTGTCAAGAGTTCAATTCAGTAATTAGGACCTTCCTCCCACACCCGCTCGAAGATCGCCTTCATGTTGGGCATTACATAGTCCTTGTCATAAGATGGACTCAGCGCAGCTAGTCGCTCTCGGATGTACGGCACCAAACCGATATGAATGTTCACGCATTTGAGCTGCTCACTGACCCATTGCCCTTTAACCCCTGACTTCCGGAACTGTTTCTCGAACTCCTGGAGCGCCTCTGGGACCGGCAGGTCGGCGGTGCTATTGTATGCGAACAACCCACGCTGGCGAATGATGTTGAGGTTGTTATGCAGCTTCCCATGCTTAGGACCAAGGTGCTTCTCAACCCATTCATGATGCATGATCAAGAAGTATCCCCGGTGGAAGAACCTGTATTCCGAGTATATCCTTCCCGTATCTATATCCCCTCGATTCCGCTGGCGCTCGACAGTTTGCTGGAAGGCTCGGTTAAGGACATGGACAAGGTCGCGAGGGAAGGTGTAGAAGGCGCAGTAGGCGTCCAATTCGGTCGGATGCTCTGGTTCGCGGTCCCGTTCCTCCACAGCGAAGTACAACGCCACATAGGGGTCTTCACTGAGGTCTAAGAAGGGGGTGACACCACCGTAGTGCTGTAGCAGAGACAACATGGCCATATCATCGTTGCTGTCGATACCCCAGCGCTTGAACAACTCCTTAAAGGGTAGGTCATCGCGCGTACGCAGGTCGTAAAGACGGTTGATGTACATGTGGTGGTGGTCCCTGAACCTTCCACCCGCCTTCTCGCTCTCTATCCAGTATCGCTGTCCTGAGGTGAACAGCTTGTAGCCCGCTCTTTTATTCCCGCGATAGAAAAAGCCCTGTTGCCGGTCTGAAGCGAGCAAATCGAAAAGCTGGTCCACCTCCTGCTGGTAGTGGATGTAGCCGATCTCCTTGAAGACTGCGTTCTTCTCTTCCTTGGTAATATAGTTCGGTGCTTTTACCATGCTAATTCAGATACGATGACCAACTCACGGCGCCATTAGGAATCATCACTTTGTCACCGGCCCCTCTGCAGTTGGTGGAAAACGCAATGAAGTAACATCGATGGTCCCTAGCACCAGGTCATGGCTCCTTCCCGACGGGAAACTCGTAAACCCGGGCCGCTTTTCCCGGTTCCTTGTGGGGTGATAGTGTCCCGCAAGGATCCCAGTGAGCAGGAATTGAAGGCCGAAGTGCCACTCATCTTCCTTGTGATGGTCAAAGGCGACGTACGTGGCCTTGTTGTCAAACTCGGTTTCGCTATTCGGTCTCCGCTTGAATACCGAGAAGGAGTCCAGACAGATTATCGAGCCAGTGCACTGGTCAAAGAAGTGCTCCTTGTGTGCCGCGGCGATGAAGTTGAACATGTCGGTGACCCAATCCTTGAATACCTTCTTGTCGTCAAGCTTATTACCGAAGGATAGCAACGAGGTGCCTGGCCCACGACGATGTTCTCCTTCCTCAGTTGTTGTGCGGCACAGCAGTGCAGCAGCGGATAGTTTGGAGAGCTCCTCTGCGACCTGGGCCTTGTAAAGGTTCTTCTTCACTGAGATGATCGCCACTACGCCCTCTGGAGGCACAATGGCGAATTCCTCGAACCGCTCATAAACCGGATAGTTCGCACTGTCGTAAACGATGATGTCCAACTGGCTTGAGTGCGCATCGTCTTCTGTGGCCCGTCGACTGCGATCGGCGATTCCCACCTTGGCTGCTGGTCGGAGAATGAACCCACTAAGCGCCTCAAGTTCTTTGGGAAGGTGCTTGTTCAAGAATGATCGCACCAAGGCTTCGATATAACGGCCCTCCTCACCAGTGTGAGCAGCACCCGATTTCTTGGCCGATGGGATCAGCGTCTCAATGTTCCGATAGAGTGCGTGGAGTGCCTTGCTTTCGGAGTTGAAAAAGCTCCGAACACGTTCACCTTTATTTGCAGTAGGCGCGGCGCTTGTGCTGGTTGAAGTATCTTCTGAATCTGGCATGTCAACGCGTTTAGTGAATGCTCACCTCCCCCCATACCTCGCCCCCTTCTTCTCCCCCTCCTTCCGCACCTTCCCTTCCTCCACCAGCTGCTTGATGGCCGCGTTCCACGCGGCGGCATCGATGCCAGTGCCTTCCAGGATGGCGCTCTTGCCGTGCATGCCTGCGTTGGACTTCAGGTAGGCGAGGATGGCTTCGGGGGCCTGCCCATCGTTGGCGGCGGACTTCGGCGGACGACCCGGGCCGCGCTTGGGGGCTTCCAGTTCATCGCCATCCTCATCGGGCTTGGCGAAAAGACCGGTTCGGTAGTCCGCTGGTGGTTCGGCGACGACCTTGGGTGGTGCTTGTTCTGCGGGTTGCTGCAACCGCTCATACTCCACCCGCAACCGTTCCAAGTGCGCGGGCATATCCCACGTAGGCCGTAGGCGGTCGTAGGCCTCCAGTACGAGGCGGCGGGTGCGGTACTCGCCGTATTGGCGGATCTCCTTGTCCTTCAGCACGCGGAAGGTCTCGCCGGGGAAGTCTTCGCCGTGGACCTCTTTGGGGTCCAGGATGTAGCGGAGCTCATCGCGTTCCAGGCCATAGAGCAGGGCGTAGTAGGCATCCAGCTCGGCGCGTAGGTGGGCGCGGCGCTCCTCGTCCCACTTGAAGGGCGGGAATGGGATGCCGCCTTGGGCGCCTTCCTCATCGCCTTTGCTGAAGGCCCAATCGATCTCGGGGTAGGCTTCCTTCCAATCGGGTTGCACCCATCCGTGGCCGCCGGTGGCGCGGCGGTTCTCTTCCCATTGCGTGCGCAGCGCTTGGCGCAACTCACCCTCGGCCTCGCGCCACAGGTCGTCGGCGAAGGCTTTGATATCCCAGGTTGTGTATTGCAGTTCGAGGACTGATGGAAGTAGCGCATCCAAGTAATGCGCGGCAATGGACACTATGGGTTGTTGCCGAAGAATGAACTGGTTCAGGTTTGGGTTCTGCGATTTGATTCTCAAGACGTAGTCATAGATAAGGCTGTTGACGCTGAGCTCAAATAGTACGCTATTCCGCCAGTGGGGTGACTGCACCACGAGGGCGGAATTTCCGACTGCAGACTTCGGAGCAACAGAACAGATGCCACGACGCTCATTCTCCATGTGAGCGACTGCACGAGTCAAGAAGAGGTATCGTTCAGTTCCAGGAACTTCCATAGAGCTTATGTACTCTGAGCATTCTCCAACGGTTAAAGCACCACGTTCTTCAGCGGTATACTGATGGTCGTACAACCAGATTAACTTCCCTTCGAGTAGAGGGCTCCACACTTCGTGTTCCTTCACATAGCGCCCACCTTGTGCTTCGAAGCCCTTTGTGCTCAACTCGCCCGCCTTGCGAAAGAGTCCTGAGTCATTGCTCATGTCGAACATGCGCAAGAACGAGATGCCCAAAGGGTTCTGGCCTAGTCGCTCGTTTACCAACACAGGGACTCGGCTATAGATGGAAGCCGTTAGATCCGCATCGTACCGCGTTCGAAAAACAGGGCAGGTCTTCGTATTGGGATTGATGCTCAGAAAATCCGTTCGCGTCAGATTGAACACTCTTCTTGTGTCATTAAGATCTAACACGTCTCGCAGAAAGAAGCCGAATGAGGCAGGTGCGCTTAAGTCCGCTCCAGCCACGGTGAGCAAGGTGAACTTGTATTGCGGATGAACGCTCGGAAAGAACCGACCGTTGCCCGTGGCGTTTTGGAAATCGAACAGTGATACCAGACGGTCCTTTTCAACAAGGAAACCAAAGAACTCCTTGTTACCGTCATCCGTGGCGATGCCCGTTGGCACAATGAAACCCCCGCGTCCAATAGGCGAGAGGTTGCGAAGGATCAGCTCTGCGAAGACCGGATAGGTATTCACATCGCCGTGACCGGTGAGGGGGTAGCGCACGCCTTCGAGAATGAACTTCGAAGTGCATTCCGCCGCGTGCAAGGCGTAGTCGTATTCGGCCCAGAGATCAGGCTTTGTTGCGGGTAATTGTGCTATCAAGCGTTTGCGCGCGGCCGCGTTCGGTGCATTGGAGATCGCCTCATCGCGTGTCTCGAAGAACTCCTTCTCTTGCAACTTGATGCGCTCCCACGGCGGGTTGGCTAGCACCACATCGAAGCCTCCGCGCTTCCACACATCGGGGAACTCTAGCGGCCAATGGAAGAAGCGTTCGCGTTCGCTCAATTCCAAGGCCTTCGCTTCCAGCGCGGCGTTCAAGCTGCCCGCGCTGTTCAGTTGGCGCAGTAGCAGTTCGGTGTCCACCACTTCAGACTCCTTCAGCCCTTCTGGGTAACGCTGGAAGAAGGCGTAGGTGAAAAGGTCGCAGGCCACCTTGTCCTTCCACCAACCCCGGTCGCTCTTGTACTTGGCGTAGCGCGCTTCCTTCTCAGCGCGGTCCTTCAGGTCGTCATTACGCAGGGCTTCCACGGCCTGGTAGCCGGCGGCAAAGCGGTCCATGTCGGCATCCAACTTCAGTTGCTCGCCAAAGAGGCCGTACTGCTTGGTGGTGCGGAATTGCTTGTTGCGCTTCTTAAACGCACTGGCGGTCTTGCTGTGGTCGCCGGTCACGGGTTCGAAGGCGCCATCGGGAATGCCTTCGCGCAAGCGCTCCAGCTTGTCCACGCCCACCAGCGCATCGCCGGGGCGTATGCGGTGCTCCAGGAAGGTGAGCGGCTTGCCGGTGGTATGCGCTTCCAACCACAGCGCAAGGCGGCACAGTTCAATGGCCGCCGGGTTCTTGTCCACCCCGTGTATACAACGGCCGATCACATCGCGCCGCGCTGCGATCAGGTCGCGCTTGCCGGGGTTCTCGCTGCCGGTGCGGATCTGCGCGAGGCTTTCGCTCAACTTCCGCGCAGCGGCCAGCAGGAAGTGGCCACTGCCGCAGGCGGGGTCCAGCACGGTGATGCCCAGCAATGCGGCTTCCTGCTCCTCCTTGCTGCGCTTGCCCTTCAGGCGATCCTCCATCACGGGCAGCAGCGCGGTGCGGATCAGTTGCGCCACCAGATCGTGCCGGGTGTAGTAGCTGCCCGTGAGCTTGCGTTCGCTGCCTGCGGTAAAGCTGAAGAGTGGCGTGCCGGTGCTGGTGTCCAGCACGGGGTGCAATTCCAGCAGTCCTTCGTAGATGCTGCCGAGCTCCTCCACGTCCAGGTCGTTGTAGTTCACGGCCACCAGCGCGCCTTGCTCGCTGCGCGTGAGCGTGAGGCCCGTGAGGATGGCGAGCAAACTGCGGTTGTCAAGCTTTAGGCTGTGCAGGTCGTGGCCGTTCACCTCCAGCGCTTTGCCGAAGAGGTCGCCGCCCAGCGGCGCGATGCCGAGCGCTTCGCCATAGCCGTCCTTCTCGAAAAGGCGGAAGGTGCTGAGCAGGCTTTGCCACAGGTCCGTGCGGCGGCCATCCACATAGGCGGCGTGCAGGGCCAATTTGCGCAGGCGGCCGAAGCTGTAGTAGCGGCGGTAGTAGTCCCGCTTGGGTCCCATCTCATCGCCTTCGCCCGTGGGTTCGGGGTGTACCAGGTCGCGCTCCTCGATCACGATCAGGAAGAGCATGCGGTACACCGTGCGCAGCAGCACCTGGTAGTAGGCGGTGGGCTGCACCTGGCCCGCTTGGGCGGCTTCCGCGAAGGCGGGGTTGTGTGCCAGCAGGCCGTTGGCCAGGGTCTCCATGGCCTTCTTCACCTCCAGCCGCAGCTTCTCGCGGATGCGGCTGCCGCTCTCGATGCCCTGTTGGTGGTAGCGCTCGATCAGTGCTTCCTCGGTGGCCTCGGGCTTGCGGGGCAGGCGGCTGGCGTGCAGCAGCCGGTAAAGCACCTGGAAGTCCGGGTAGATCTCCTGCTCCAGGATGCGCTCCAGATCGAACTCCACATAGGCCAGACGGCCCAAGCGCGTGCTGTCGCGCAGCAGGCGCAGCTGTAGGCCGTTGGTCACCAGCCCGTACACATGCTCGCTATGGTTCAGGTATTCCTGCAGCAGGGCATGCGGGGTCTGGTTGCGGCCCCCATTGGCATGGCGCTCGTCCAGCGGCTGGCCCACGCCCACCACGTGCACGGGGAAGCCCTCCAGCCCCTCGGCCCGCAAGCTGATGGGGAAGGGCTTCTCGCTGCCATCCAGCAGTTCGGGTTCGGCGCCTTCCAGCTCATAGCCCAGTTCCTGCAACAGGGGCTTCACCCAGTACTTGCGCGTGTCCGCGAAACCGTTGCTGGTGATGCGGGTACGTTTCTCCTGGAACTGTTTCCACTTGGTGCGAGCGGTGGTCCACGCCTCGCCGATGGCGCGGTCCACGGTGGTATCTGTGGGCAGGCCGAAGTCGCCGGGCTTCTGCCCCTGGATCTCGGCACGCACCAGTTGGTCCAGCACCTCGGCGCTGATCACATTGCCCTGCAGGTCTACGCTGGGGTGGTTCATGCGCGGGCGGTGTTGGGGCGTGGGACTAGGATGTACACACCCATCACATCAGGCGGCAGCACGGGGTGCATGGCCTCGAAGCGGCGGCCGCCCACCAGGGTCTTGAAGCGGCCGTGGGCCTCCACCAAGTGCTTGGCGCGCTCCACGGCCAGGGCATGGAATTCAGGCTCGCGTTCCGTGAAGGCCTTTTCCTCGCGCGTCCAGCGGTCAAGCTGTTGTTCGGCGCTCAGGTTGGCAGCGGCCTTGGCCCCCAACAACAGTTGCTTGGCCTCGGCGTAGGGCAGCGTGCGGCTATCGGCTCCGCTGCCGGCATAGCCCCACAGGTACATTTCTTCGCTGATCACCTGGTGCTGGCTGTTCACCTCCTTGATCACGTTGCGCACACGGAATTGCACCAGGGTGGTGCGGGTGCTCACCGCATCGGTGACCACCACGGCAGTGCGGGCTACGCGGGCATGGCTGTCGCGCGCTTCGAAACTGAGCGAGAGCATGTACTGGCACAGCTGCTCCACAAAGCGGTGGTTGCGCCCCAGGTATTGGTAGCCTTCTGGTGTGGGGCTAAGGAAACTGAGGCGCACTTCGTCCTTCTTCACGCCCAGCTCGTTCTTCAGGTGTGGGGGCAGGTTGCGCAGTTGTACCAGGTAGCCATCGGTCTCCGCGGTGGCACTGCCACCCAAGTGGGCGATGGCCTGCAGTGCGAAGGCCTCCACGCTCTTCACATCGCCGATGGCTTCGTCCACTTCCTTCAACTCGGCTTCGATCAGCTTCTGGTCCACGCTGTTATGGGCGAAGATGTCGCGCAGGCGGGCGGCGCGTTTCTTCATCTCCTCCAACTCCTGCGTCATGGCATGTTCTGCTGCCTGCAGCTCCGGCGCGCTGGTGCCGAAGTCGATGCGCAATTGCTTCACGCGGATGGCGTCGGGGTCCAGGATCAGCTTGCGCACGGCGGCATCCATCACGGCGGCATTGTTCTCACCGATGCTGATGCTCACGCCGATGTCGCCCTGGATCTGCTTCACCTTGTCGATGAGCACGGCGAGCACGAACTGGTCCACGGGGTTGTCGCTGCCGCGCAGCAGCACGGTCTTCACGGTCTTGCTCCGCTGGCCGAAGCGGTCCACGCGGCCTTCCCGCTGCTCCAGGCGGTTCGGGTTCCAGGGCAGGTCGTAGTGCAGCACGGCGGTGAACTGCTCCTGCAGGTTGATGCCCTCGCTGAGGCAATCGGTGGCCACCAGCACGCGCTGGTCGGCGGCGCCCATCTGCAACACGGCTTTCTTGCGGTCCTCGTCCGGCACGGTGCTGGTCACCGCCCGCACATCCACCTTCTTGGGCAGCACGGCCCGCAAGGCGTTGGCCACGTATTCCGCCGTGGCGATGTAGCGGCAGAAGATGATGGGCTGGTAGCCTTCCTTCAGCAATTTCGTCACGGCCTTCACGGCGGCGCGCAGCTTCAGGTCGTTGACCTCGCCATGCAGGGCCTGCACTTCCTTGCCCAGCACGGCCAGTGCCTTCAGTTCCGCCTCGTCCAGGTCGGCGAGCGCGATGATGTCCGTTTCCGTGGCATCGCTGTCCGTTTCCAGTTGCCGCAGGAGCGAAGTGCCTTCCTCGGGCACCACGGCTTCGCCGTCCTCCAATTTCCGTTGGTAGCGGTTGCTCAGCAGGCTGAAGGCGTTGGCGGGTGAGCTCACGCAGCCGCGCAACAGGCTCAAGGCCGCCCAGTAGCGCATGCGCTCCTTGTTCTCCGGTCCTTTCTTCTGGCTGATGCCGCGCGCATAGCGCACCACATTGCCGTAGAAGGTCGCATAGTCCGCGCTCAACTCATAGGTGATCTCATCCGCCACCCGCTTTGGGAAGGGCGTGTCCTCACCGGCCCAGTGCAAGATGTGTTCGCGCTTGCGCTGGATGAAGTGTTGCGCGATGTGTTCCCGCTGGCGCTTCTCGGCGTTCTGCAGGTCGATGTCCTTCAGATCCTTCTTCAACAGCCCGAGCAGGGAGCTGAACTCCTCGTCCTTGCCGCTGTGCGGTGTGGCCGTGAGCAGCAGGAGATGCTGGTCGGGCTTCTTGGCCAGCTCGTTCAGCAGGCTGAAACGCATCTGCTGGCTGGGGCTCTTGCTGCCTTGGGGCAGGGCGCAGGTGTGCGCCTCGTCCACAATGATGAACTCCGGCCGCTGGTCCAGGAAGAGCTTGCGGTTGCGGTCGCTCTTGATGTAGTCGATGCTGATGACCTGGTAGGGGTAGAAGTGGAAGAGGCGTTGCCCGGCGGGCACCTTGCGTTCCAGCGAGAGCACCGTGCCGGACCGGATCACCACCGCCTCGATGTCCAGCTTGTCACGCAATTCCTGCTGCCACTGATCGCACAGGTGCGGCGGGCACAGCACGGCGAAACGCTTGATCTCGCCGCGCTCCATCATCTCGCGCAGGATCAACAGGGCCTCGATGGTCTTCCCAATACCCACATCATCGGCCACCATCAGGCGCACGGTGTCCTGCTTCAGGGCCATCACCAATGGCACCAGCTGATAGTTGCGGGGCCTGAAGCTCAGGCGGCCCATGCAGCGGAACGGACCGCTGGCGTGCCGGAAGCTGAGGCGTGCGGCATTGAAGAGCAGGCGCGCGGTGGTGAAGTCGCCGAGGTCCTTGGCCGAGGGCTTGGGGAACTCGCTGTCCGTGATCTCCTCGCCGGGCAGGCGCATGGGCACGTACACGGCGGTGGTCTCTTCCTCGGCACCACCCAAGGGGCGCAGCATCACGAGGTCGGCATCGCCGCTGGGCAGCACGATCCAGTCCCGATCGCGGAACTTCACCAGTTTGCCGGGGTTGTAGGTGGTGCTGCTCATTTCACTTTTTGGAAGATGTCCTTGCGGTTCTCAAGCAGCAAGTCAAGGGGTTCGAGGTAGTGCCAGGCGATCACATCGTATCCGGCATCGCGCAGGATGGTGCGCTTGTGTTCGTCATCAGCCTTCTGCACCGGGTCGTCATGCACGCTGCCATCGCAGAACACATAGCTGATCTGGCCGTCCAGTTCGTAGCTGAAGTCCGCGCTGATGTAGTGGCCGGTCTCCTGCTTCAAGCTCACCTGTGCGCGGTTCGGCAGCCGCAGGCCCAGGGCGTGCAGTTTCTTCAGGAAGGTGCGTTCCAGGTCGGATGACCCGTCCGTGTGGCCCAGCAACCAGTGGAAGTGCGCATCGTAATCGCGCTCACCTTCCATGGGCAACACCTCGCAGTCCATCAGTTTCTCCAACGCGGGCTTCACGGCATGACGGTCGATCTTGTCGTGGTCGCGCTGGTTGAAGTAGCTCAGCAGGTTGCGGTAGCTGGCCTTCGGTTCGGTGGGCTCGGTGTCCTTGCGCGTCACGGGGTCGAAGTGCAGCAGTTCGAACGCGGCGGCGAACACCTGTTTCATCTCCGTGCCTTGCTTGACCAAGCGCGAGAGCACACCCAAGGTGCCTTCGGTGGCTTCGTACAGCATCACGTTCGGCACATCGCCCTTGCCCATCACCGTCATACCGATCTCGTTCTCCTCCAGGAAGTAGGTGCGTTCAATAGCGCGCTTCAAGGCGTAGCCCAAGGTCACCACGCCATCGGCATCCAGCTTCAGGTCGCTCAGGGGTTGTATATAAAGCGTGTCCGAGGTGATGGTGGTATAGAGCCGCACCTCCTTGTTAGCCCGGGGAGGCACTTCCTTCAGGTACTTCTCCACGTCGGTCTTGCTCAGCCACTTGCCATTGGCCGGATCGATGGCGAAGCCGTTCTGCGTGGGCGCGCGGCGCAAGCCTTCGTTCACCTTCACCAATTTGGTGGCCGGCCCATGGATCAGGTTGATCAGGTCGGCCCCGTTATAGCGGGCCACCGCCTGCTTGGTGGATGCGATGCCTTTCTCGTAATGGAAGTAGTCGGCGATGGTGAAGCCCGTGCGCATGCGGTCCTCCTCTTCGCAATTGATGCGCTGGTAGGGCCGGGCCTCCGTCTCGTCCAGTTCCACCAGGTTCGCCTTCATGTCCACGGCGGTGCCTTCCAGCGGTGCGCGCGTGATGGGGTCCACGTTTGCGCCGATGATCTGGTCGTCCATGAACGCATAGCCCGTGGGCGTGGACACCTTCAAGCGGTGGAAGCCTTCGGTGAAGTGGCTGGCCAGCATGCGGTCCACGCGGAACTTGCCGCCGTTGTGGTAGATCACACTGCGCGGCCCGAACTCGCCAAGCGCCACGGTCCGTGGGCGGCTCAGGAAGATGCCCTGGTCCTTGTGCTTGTAGCCCACGAAGGCGCGTACAGGCAGGCGGGTGAAGTTGTAGCCCGGGAGGAAGCCTTCGGCGGCCAGGTAGCGGAACACATAGAATTCGCTCTCGCCGCCTTGTTCACGGCTGCTCTCGTTCAGCAACAGGGTGCGCTGCCGAATGGCGAAGCCCAGGTCGCGCCGTGCATCGCGGTGTTCCGGACTATCACTGGAATACGTGGGGTCGTTGATCACCGCCTGCGAACGGGCCAGCAGGCTGATGGCATGCTTGTACAGCAGCCGCCACCGGTCCAAGCCCTTGTCGAAGTTGCGCCGGAAGTTGCGGACCTTCTCATTCAGCCAGCTTTCACCGTAGCCCCAGGTGGCCTCGGCCTTCAACCGCTCATGCACAGGGCCTAACAACTCCTGGAAGGCGATCATCCACTTGATCCCGTTCTTGGCGATCTGGTCATCGATGTGCGCCGCGATGTCCTCCTTCAAGGGGTAGTGCGGCGCCTTCTCCACCTGTAGGATATCGCTCACCGAGGTGTGCAGCTCCTTGATGCCCATGTGCATGAGCAGGAAGGCGTTGAAGTGCGTGGCGATGAGCTCCTCATTGGCCAGCTCGATGCGCGCCGGGGTGATGCTGCCGCTCACCAGTTGCGCGCGCCGCTCAAAGTAGTTGCGGTCGTGCGGGCTCTGGCTGCTGCAGTAGGTGAACACCACGGCGGTCTGCCCGCTCCTGCCAGCCCGACCGCTGCGCTGGGTGTAGTTGGCCGCGTTGGGTGGCACGTTGCGCATGTGCACCACGTTCAGCTCGGCGATGTCGATGCCCAGTTCCATGGTGGGGCTGCAGAACAAGGTGTTCACCTTGCCCGAACGGAACTCGCGTTCGCGCTTCTCGCGTTCAGCCGCATCGATCTGCGCAGTGTGCTCACGGCCCACCACGCCCTGCCCGGCGGGCAGGCCTTCGCGGTAAAGGCGTTGAAAGAAGCGGTTCGGGTCGCTCGCGTGTTCCTTGTAGCGGTACTGGCGCACTTCATCCACCTGCACCTTCTCACCATCGCCCAGCTTCCACAGCACCTTGTCCAGGCGTAGCCTGTAGCCGGTGACCTTGGTGGGCTTGGTGTTCAGTTCCTCCTTGGCCAGGAAGTGGCCGGCGTGGAGCTTTTCGCAGAGCTGGATGATGAACTGCAAATAGTCCGCACCCGTCATTGCGGGCAGGCCCTTGTCCCGGTGCTTGCGCTTCACATAGCGCCCCACACCGCTCAGGAAGCCGATGCTTCGGGTGAAGATGCGCTTGGCTTTCTCCTCGGCCTTCTCATAGGCCATGTAGCTCGGCACCTCGATGTGCTCATCCTGGTCCATGGACCAGAGCTTCTCGCGGTCCAGTTTCTCGTTCAGGAAGTCCTCCGTGGTGGCCCGGTCCCGATCGATCTTGTGGTAGGTGATCGCGTAGTTGGTGCGGAAGAACGTAAGGATCTGCCGCAGGAAGTTGGCCCGCTCCGTGGCGTTCATCATGGCCAACAAGGGCAGGTTGGCCCAGCGCTCATCCTGCGCCGCGTATTGGTCCAGCCGCTCATAGTCAATTTCCAACAAGGCGCACTGCTCCAGGTTGGGCAGGTTGAAACGCCAGCCACGCTTCAAGTCGTAGATGATGCGGAGCAGCAGGTAATCCTTCAGTGCCCGTTCGTTGTCGGGGTCCGGCCAGGTCGGGTCCGGTGAAGGGTTCACGGCGTATTCATCTTCCGGTAGGCGCAGTTGCTTGGCCACCGCCTCAGCGATCAGTTCCACCGAGAGCGAATTGCCGGGCGCTGCTACCAGTGCTGCATGGATGGCGGCGCGCAGGCGGGCCGTGGTGATGAAGTCATTGAAGTGTCCGCTCTGCAACGAGGCGTCCTGCCGGTTATCCGTGAAGCTTAGCAGGCGCCGCTTCTCCTTCTCCACCTGCTGTGCGGCCATGCCGTTGATCACGGAATAGCTCAGGATGGTGGTGGCGGTGCTCCGGCCTTCATTACCAAGGCGCATCAACTTGCCGATCTCGCTCGCACGGTCATCGTAGTAGATGATGCCCGAGGTGGGGTCCACCAACAGCTTCGCGCCCATGTACCAGCCTGCGAAGGGATACCTGGCCGGGTTCGCTTCCAAGCTCCATTCGCCCTTGGCGTTGAAGTGGATGGGGTGCGGGAGGCGGGCGCGGTAGTAATCGTCCAGCACATCGCCGCTCTTTCGCTTCTTGAACCACGAGGCAGGCAGGTATTGCTCTTCGTCATCGGACCAGAGCGGGTCCTCACCGGGTTCGGCCCAAACGAGGTAGCCCTTGGGGAACTGGAGCATGTCCATCGGCTTCCCGCTCAGCTTCACCTGCTTCTTGCGGTCGGCCTTCGGTGCGCGGTCCGGCATGTCGTCCGGGTCGCGAGGCTTCATCACGCCTTTCTCGCCATCGAGCTCCACGCATAGGAACTCACGCCCACTGAACCGGCTGAACAGCACCGGGTATAACGAGCGGTCCTCGCCATCGATGTTCACGTACAGCGCATCGTCGAAGATCACCTTGCGCGTCTGTTTGTCATCCAGCGTTACGCGCACCGTGTTCGTCTGCGCGATGAACTGGTGGATCTTCAGCGGCAGGTAACTGCGGCGCTTCTCCTCCAGGATCGCGTTCTTGTTCAGTTGCTCGCTCCACTGGAACAGCTCCTGCAAGCGCGTGTGGCATAGGGCTTCAGCGGCTCCGGTCTCTTCAGCCAACCGCTTCGTGATCTCGGTGAAGGTGAACGGTGCCCGGCGCGTGAAGCGGTCGGCGCCTTCCTCCTGCAACGCAACCGTTCGTTCAAGCCAAGCGGCTAGGGGATGGATCAGGAACTCCTGCTCCGGTCCGGTCTTGGCGATGGGTTCCTTCAGGGCCACTTGCATCTGGGCCTTGCTGAGGTCCGCCGCCTTTATGGTGGTGATGGCGTTCAGCGTTTCCTCCACCACCTGGTCCGTGCCGAACGGGGTACCGAAGATGGAGGTGGCCACTTCGGCCACGGTCGTCTTGCGCTTCACCGGATCATCCCCTGTGGCCATGGTGGCCGAGGTGCCGATGCAGACCAGCTTTTGTTTAGCTGCACCACTGATCCGCTTCATCAGCATGGCGATGTCCGCACCTTGCCGACCGCGATAGGTGTGCAGTTCGTCCAACACCACAAAGCGGAGGTGGTCCTGCATGCTGTCGCGCATCCATTCCTCCCGCTGGCGCGTCATGATCAGCTCCAGCATCATGTAGTTGGTGAGGATGATGTCCGGCTGCTCCGCGCGGATGCTCTCGCGCGCCTCATCCCGCTCCTGGCCTGTGTACTTGCGGTAGGTGATGGGGAACACCTTGCCGGTACGTTCCCGCAGCTCCTTGATCTCCTGTTCCACCACCGCAGGTTCATTCACCTCGGGGCCGCTGTGCCCAACGAAAGACCGCAGCCATCGCCGCTCATACTTCTTGATCTCCTGGTCCTGCGAGTTGATCAGGGCGTTCATGGGGTACACCAGGAAGGCCTTGATCCCTTTCGGCTTCGGGTCCAGCTTCAGGATGTGGTCGAACACCGTGGCCAGGTAGGTCAGCGATTTGCCGGAGCCCGTCCCGGAGGTCACCACAAAGCCCTTGCCTTGGGTGCCCATGCTGATGGCCTCCACCTGGTGGTCGAACAGGTCGAGGTTCCCGAACGTGCGCTTCGTCTCCGCCGTGATCACCTTCCGGTCCACCAGCTCCTGCAGCTTCGCACTGCTCCGGAACGCCGGGTTGAACTGCAATAGCGGCTCCGGAATGAAGCGCCCAGAGTTCATCGCCTTATCCACTTCGGCCTTCATCCGCTCATCCATCGGCGGGAAGAAGGAACGCAGATAGGCGTCGTAGTTGTCGGTTACGTTCTTGTGGAGGTGGAAGGCGTCCATCACTTATCAAGACTTCACTAGAGAGCCATTTTCGACCATCTTCTGGCGTAAATTCTTGGCCCGCAAGATACCCGCCAAAAAATCCCCGCGCTACTCGTAGAAACACGGCATCCCTCACTTTATTCGGAGGCTGCTCTAGCGACCCCTTTCCAGCTAGCTCCACAAAGCTTGACGCCCAGAGCCGCCACGCCTTTCCGCCGCGCGGGCTTGGGCTCGACCCTTCGCTGATCCGCCGAAGTGGACCATTATGCCTTTGGCACACCGCACTGCGCTGTAACACCTAGGGGACTCCGAAAAACCGCCCTTTGGTGAAAATTCAAGTGATTTATCTTCCTTGTTTTCAGATGCTTACCCACTCCATCAGGCGCCTCACCATGTGCGTAAACGGGTCCTCTCCGGGCCGGGAGCGGGGCTATTCATTTGTCCCCATGAACCAGCCGACCCGGCATCATCGAGGATCACCAACGGCCTGCGCAACGCACGTGCTGCGCGAGTCATGGCGCAACCGCTGCATATGCAAACACCTGATCATCAAGGAGAAAAATTCAGCCGAAGGGTGTCGTTTTTTCGGTCCGCACCCCATCGGAGGTTTGCCGCCGATGCGCCGCACCAGCATTTCGCCACTGCAGGGTTTCGCAGCCTTCACCACGTTGGTCGAGGGGGCCTCGATAGCGTTCGTGCCAGCTGACCCGCCTGGCTCTTGGCTCGGGTCAAACGCCGATAGCGCGATCGATCATTCACGCGGCACCCCCCCTCCGCACCCGGGGCCAAACATTAGCCCCTTTCTGCCTTTTTTCGTATCGTCCTTTGTGCTGCCATGACACACGTGCGCAGCCATCGCCCCCTGGTCCGGACCAACGCCCTGATGTGGTGGTGGTCGTTGGCCGCCACAGGCGCGCTGTTCTGTGCGCATGATGGATCCTTGGGGACCGATGTGCCTCTTCGCCCCGGCGGCCATGCCGTACTGACAGCCAAGCCATGCGCGATGCCTTTGGACATGGCCAGCAGGACGACCGGGAGCCCCCTGATGATGGGGAACTCTGCGTTGGAGCTGGACCACACGGTCTCTCCGCTGAGCTGCATGGGCACTCCGCACAACGGCAAGCGCTCTCCGCAGAACGACACGATCTCACCTCGGCACAACAAGAGATCTGCGCAGTACGACATGAGCGCCCCGCCCTGTGTCTTGAACGCTCCGCAACACACCATGATCCCTGCGCAGCACGACCTGATCTTTCCACCGTGCAACATGATCTCTCCGCTGTGCGACTTGATCTCTCCGCAGTGCAACATGATCGGACCGCCGCGGAGCTTATCCGGAAAGGGGGCGCGGTACCGGCGCCCGACCCACCCTTCCCTGGCCGTTGGGCCAGCACCCCATGGCGCTGAACGTGAAGAGCTTATGCGTTCGGGCCACGACCGAGGCCCTCCGCTGTGTGGCTACGCACGAGGTCCGCCAGCGACCGCGCGACACCCTCGGGACCGGGGTTCCCAGGTCCCTTCGACAACTCGAACGATCATTTCCTGCGGGGTCACCCGGCACGTTCAGTGGTGACAAAAACGAACAAAAAATGGCAGCCTTAAAAGAAACTGCTCGGCTGACGCCGAGCGAACTGGCCAACAAGGCCGATCACATCGTGGAACAGATGACGGATAACGTCGCCTTTCCCTCCCCTCAACCGAGCCTGGCCTCCATCACCACCGCAGCCACTGCGCTGCGGGCGGCGATCACCGCTGCGATGGGCGGCGGTCGGATGGAGGTCGCCGTGCGCAATGCGCGGCGCAATGAGCTGAAAGACCTCGTTGACCGCTTGGCGGAACACGTTTCGAGCGTGGCCGGCAAGGACGAGGAACTGGTCCTCAGTTCTGGATTCGGGTTCCGCCGCCAGGCCGGGCCCCTGGCCGAACCCAGCATGCCGCGCAACCTGTCCGCTCGCATCAATGAGCATGTGGGTCGTGTGGACCTGGCCTGGACGCCCGTGCCGGAAGCACTCACCTACCACATCCTGCACCACGCGAGCGATCCGCTTGCGGTGGACGGTTGGACGTTGGTGGGCGTGAGCACCCGCGCGGCGTTCTCGGTGAAAGGGCTGACCAGTGGCAAGCAGGCCCATTTTAAGGTGGCCGGCATCGGCACCCGCGGCATGGGGCCGTGGAGCCAGGTGGCCAGTAGCCTGGTGAAATAGGCGGGGGCAGAGGGGCCGCGGCAACGGTAACCCTCCACCCCCTCCATGTTGTAATCACCAACTCTTCCGAAGAAGTGAAGGCCCTGCGAAAGTAGGGCCTTCATTTTTTTGGGGGGGAAGTGTGGGGTGTGAGGTGTGGGGTGTGAGGTGTGAAGGGGCCTGTGTTGGGGAGAGTGGTGGTGGTTTCGCTGCGGGAGGTTGGGTGAACGGCCGGGCGGACGCGGTGGTGGTTCCGGGCGGCGGTGGGCGGTCTTTTCCGCCACGGCCGGACCAGTGCATGACCCATTCCACCGGGGTACCTGTAGCGTCGACGCCACCGGCTCGACCTGCAGGGATCCCGGTTGGCGTTCGCAATGTGGGTGGGCGATGTGTCCCCGGGGGGCCTACGTGTAGGAGAGCGGTGCTGTGTGCGCTACGGGAGGTTGAGTGAACGGCCGGGCGGTCGCCTGGGTGGTGATCGGGGTGGTGTGGTAGTGTGGGTCGGCCACGAGTGCATCCGTTCCACCCTTTTGGCGGCAAAAGGGTGGAGCCCCAAAGCCGCCACGATCAAAGCACGGCGCAAGTGTTTTCGGGTGCATGGTGGTATGTCTTCTGGGCCGTGCCGCGCTGATCGTGGACGGCCACCGCACCCTGTATTGGGGAGAGTGGTGATGGGTTCGCTACGGGAGGTCAGGTGAACGGCCGGGCGGTCGCGGTGGTGGTGTGAGGGGTGGTGGGCGGTCATTTCCACCACGGCCGGACCAGTGCATGATGCACACTACCGGGGTAACCGTAGCGTCGACGCCACCGGCTCGACCTGCGGGCATCCACGTTGGCGTTCGCACTGTGGGTGGGCGATGTGTCTGTGGGGCCTGGGTTCGGGAGAGCGGTGATGGGTTCGCTGCGGGCGGTTGGGTGGTGGGCTGGGCGGCCGTGGTGGTGGTGTTCGGGGTGGTGTGGTAGTGGGGGTCGTCCATGAATGCACGCGTTCCTCCCTTTTCCCAGAATGCGTATGTTTAGCCTGTAGTTGCCTGTTATCTGGCGCTCACGGACCAATTACCACTTCATGCCTCGGCCCATGTGGAAACCACTCTTCGCCACCCTGGCGATCCTGGCCATGGCCAGCGTTCATGCTCAGGGCTCTTTCCTGATCAGCCAACCGGTGATCTCCACCTGCCAAGCCTCCCTGCAGGACACGGGTGGGGAGCCGGGTGGCGGCTACCAGAACAACGAGAGCTTCATTACGACCATCTGCCCGAACAGCCCCGGACTGGCTGTGTCGTTGAACTTTGGTGCCACACCGTTCAACCTGTCCACGGCGGGCACGGAACCCATTGATCAGTTGAGGATCTGGGACGGCCCGGACGATACCTATCCGCTGATCGGCACATGGACGGGCAACAACTCGCCGGGTATCATCAGTGCGAGCTTCCAGAACGCGCAGACCACGGGTGGATGCCTGGCGGTGCGTTTCACCAGCAACGAGACCGGCACCGGACGCTTTGCCGCGTTCATCAGCTGTGCAATTCCCTGTGAACCGCCCACGGCCAGCGCGATCATGGTTGGAGCGCCCACGCAGCCTGTACGGGCCTGCCAGAACACACCGATCACGTTCGATGGCTCTGCATCTACGGCAGCTCAGGGCCAGGGCATCTCGGAATACAAATGGGACTTCGGTGATGGTGTGGTCGACAGCCTGTCGGGCGCTATCGTTACGCATTCCTACGCCACCAGCGGGGAGCACAT
>JALOLX010000371.1 GCA_025455765.1 Flavobacteriales bacterium
TGCTGTGATCGGGAGCACCGGAAATGGCGCTGCATGCGGCATTCGTCATGTGCAGCCCGAACGAAGGGGCTACCTTTGTACCCTATCGCTGATCGAACGTCGGAGATGATCGTCCAGGACCCCCATCGTGTGCCGCTGAGCCCGGCACAGAAAGCGCGCAGGATCAACCTTGACCCCGACCTGTACGGCACCTTCGCCGAGATCGGTGCAGGTCAGGAGACGGTGCGCCATTTCTTCCGTGCCGGCGCTGCATCGCAGACCATCGCGAAGGCGATGAGCGCCTACGACAAGGACTTCAGCAATGCCATCTATGGCCCTGAGCCGGGCAACCGCTTCGTGTGCGAGAGCCGCCTGAAGAACATGCTGCGGCATGAATACGGGCTCATCACCGATCGTCTTTCGCGCAAGGACCACCCCACCAAGAAGTTCTTCACCTTCGCCAACACCGTTGCCACCAGCACCTTCGAGAAGCCCCACAGCGGCCACGGCTGGATCGGTGTGCGCTTCCAGACCTCGCCCGACGAAGCCACCAGCGATGTGATCCTGCACGTGCGCCTGCACGACCCTGACATGAGCCTCCAGCAGGAGACCATCGGGGTGCTGGGCGTCAACCTCATCCACGCGTGCATGTTCCTGCACAAGGACCCGAACGAGGTGATGACCGCGCTGTACGACAACGTGAGCCGCCACGTACTGGAGATCGACATGATCCAGATGAACGGGCCGGCCTTCGCGCAAGTGGACAACCGCCTGTTGAGCCTGCAGCTGGTGAAGCGCGGCTACACCGATGCGGTGCTATTCGGTCCCGATGGGCAGAACCTGCAGGCCAGCGAGAAGCTCTACAAGAAGAACATCCTCGCCATCCGTGGCAGCTTCAGGCCTGTGACCAAGGTGAACATCGACATGATCATGAACGGCTACAACATGTTCATCAAGGAACAGCGTGTGGACCGTCAGAACCTGCAGGTGCTCTTCGAGATCACGCTCAACAACCTGAAGAGCGACACCGGCGATGTGGACGAGAAGGACTTCATCGATCGCGCGGATATCCTGTGCTCGCTGGGGCAGACCGTGCTGATCAGCAACTACCAGGAGTACTACAAGCTGGTGGAGTACTTCAGCCGTTACACCAAGGCACGCATGGGCCTGATCCTGGGCGTGAACAACCTGGTGGAGATCTTCGACGAGCGCTACTACCGCAACCTCAACGGTGGCGTGCTCGAAGCCTTCGGCATCCTCTTCCACCGCGACCTGAAGATCTACGTCTACCCCAGCAGACCGAACAGCTCGGAGGCCATCATGACCACCAACACGATGCCCATCCACCCGCGGTTGCAGCCCTTGTATGACTACCTGCTGTTCAACAAGCGCATCGTGGACATCGAGAACTACGATCCCGAAGTACTGCACATCTTCAGCCGCAAGGTGCTCGACATGATCCGCGCCGGTTCTGCGGGTTGGGAGGACATGGTGCCACCTTACGTGGACAACATGATCAAGGACAACCGACTGTTCGGCTACCGTCCGGCTGAGAAGGGCCAGAAGGCCGAAGCCTGAGCGTTACCCGGCGGAACTCCGTGCATTGCAGAGGGGATGCGTACCCTCATCGCCCTCTTCATCGCTGCATCGCCCTGCGTTGCTGCGGCCCAGCACACCATCGGCACCCGCTTCGCCCCACCAGCAGGCACCACGCGTATGGCGGCGGCGGAAGGAAGCTTCGCAGCCTACTTGCGCAAGCTGCCGTTGAAGGCAATGGGCGTCCCGGTGCTGCTCTACAACGGCCAGCCCAAGGACCGCCAGGGCCAGCCCAAGGACCGCCAGGATGTGCAAGCGGCCGTGATCGATCGTCCCGTAGGTAGCCGCGACCTACAGCAGTGCGCCGACGCGGTGATCCGCCTGCGTGCAGAACACCTGCGGCAACAAGGACGTCTTTGAGGCGCGCTGGGACCGATGGCACAAGGGCGAACGCATCACCGTACAAGGCAACACCGCACGGTGGGTGCCCGGCCGCGCAGAGCCTTCCGTGGACCGCGCGTTCGAGGCATATCTGAACACCGTGTTCACGTATGCAGGAACCCGTTCCCTGGCCGGTGAACTCAAGGACTGCGGTACGCGCGAACTCCAGCCCGGAGATGTGCTCATTCAGGGAGGCTCACCCGGCCATGCGGTGCTGGTGGTGGATGTGGCGGTGGATGCACACGGGCGGCGCTACGCCATGCTGGCGCAGAGCTACATGCCAGCACAGGACATCCATGTGCTGCGCGGTCCGGTGGCGGACGTGTGGTATCCCTTCGATCCGGAAGGCCCGGTGAACACACCGGAGTGGAGCTTCCGCTGGAGCGACCGTCGCTGCTGGTGATCCGTGTTGCAACTTCGCGGCATGGAGCCCTTGCAGCGCCTGGAAGGTCATCGTGGTCCGGTCTATGCCCTGGCCCCTGCGGCCACGGCCGGTCACTTCATCAGCGCGGGCAGTGATGGCGTGGTGGCCCTGTGGAGCGTGCAGGGCGGCGATGCACGTGCCATCACCCGGGTGGAAGAGGCCATCTTCAGCCTGCTGTTGCTTCCCGAACACGGCTTGCTTGTGGCCGGTACGGAAGGAGGACACATCCATGTGGTGGACCTGAAGGATGGGCGTGAGCGCCATTGCTTCGCGGTACACCAGCGCGGGGTCTTCGATCTGGTGGCACTGGCTCCTTCACGCTT
>JALOLX010000372.1 GCA_025455765.1 Flavobacteriales bacterium
GATGAGTTCGTTCCCTTCGCTGCCGCCGACCCCACCGTGAACGTGGCGGCCGATGCCGGCGTGGCCCAGTATGCAGGCGGCGGCGAGAACTGTTCGCTCACTGACAATGCCACCACCGGCGCCGCCTGGCAGGCCCATTTCCCCGCATCCCCAGCTGCTGAGCCCCGCATCCAAGCCCTGGGCGGCACCTTCGGCTACACCGCCGTGCTGCAGACCGATGGCGAGCTCTACATCTCGGGGCAGGCATCGCCCCTTCCGGTGGAACTGCTCTCCTTCACCGCCGAACGCATCAGCACCGCCAATGTGCAGCTCAGTTGGTCCACGGCCACCGAGCGCAACAACGCGGGGTTCGAGGTGTGGCGTCAGGTGGAAGGGGAGGCCGCCTTCAGCATGGTGGCCTGGGTGGATGGAGTGGGTGATAGCCAGCAGCTGCTCGAGTACCACCATGCGGACAACAACCCGGCCACCCAGGTGAGCTACTACCAGCTCAGGCAGGTGGACCACGATGGCACCAGCGCATGGAGCCCGGTGGTGGCCGTGCAGGGAAGCGCTCCTGCCGGGTTGGTGGTGACGTTCGACCTGAGCGGCATTGCTCCGGGCTCCTACCTCGTATGCCTGCCCGCCAGCGACCATCCTCCGGTGCGGCTGCTGGTGCAATGACGCGCCGATCCCTTATCTTCGTCCTTCCGGCAAGTTCAGGCACCATTCTTGCACTGCCGTACGTCATACAGCAACACACCATCAGCACCATGCGCACGTTCGCCTTCATCGCCGCCATCGCTTGCTTCGGCTTCACTGCCCAGGCCCAGCAGCCCACCACTGCCACTGCAGCTCCTGTAAAGACCGCACAGAACCCGCACGCCGAAGCCGTTCGCGCCCTTAGTGGTCAGCTGAAGGACGTGCTGGGCAAGGTGCAGCAGATGAGCATTGCGAACACCAAGCAGATGCAAGGCGCAGGTGCGGCCGACACCGAGCGCCTGGGCAAGCTGCGCACGGAGCTCGCCGGCATGATGAACCGGTTGGAGGGCAACCTCACCACGGTGAACAGCAGCACCCCCGAGAACTTCGAAGCCGCCAGCACCGAGGCGAAGTCGAGCATGACCATGGCCGAAGAGCTCATCAACAAGGTGAAGGCCGGTAAGTAAGCCCGATCCCACGTTCTTGAAGGGCCGCTCCGTTCGGGGCGGCCCTTTTTCGTGCCAATTCCTATCTTTCCTACGCGGATCACGTACAACGCCCTTCACCATTCACCGGACACCCCCATGGAGATCAGACGCGTCGCTGAAGGAGAGCTCACGCACAAGGAGTTCTACAACGAGTATTGGAAGAAGGGCATCCCGCTGGTCTTCACCGAGGCCAGCCGGAAGTGGAAAGCCTCAGGCACCTTCACCCCCGAGTTCTTTCGCACCCACTTCGGCGACCGCCGTACCGTGGTGAACGGCAAGGAGTACACCATGGCCGAGATCCTCGACCTGGTGGAAGGCAAGGACACCAGCCGACCGGTGCCCTATCCCTGCAAATACCACATCCGCGGCCAACTGCCCGAACTGGCCGGCCACATGAACCCCCTGGACCTGGGCTATGCACGCCCCAATTGGCTGGAGAGCCGCTGGTTCCAACGGGGCAACTGGGGCAACGCCACCGAGCTGTTCATCGGCGGTCCCGGCGGGCAGTTCCCCTACATCCACATCGACTACTACCACCTCAGCGCCTGGATCAACCAGTTGTACGGCGAGAAGGAGTTCACCGTGTACCCGCGCGAGCAGGCGCATATGATGTACCCCGACCCCAACGATCCGTGGAAGTCCTTGATCAACGATCCGGAGAACCCCGACTACGACCGCTTCCCGCTCTTCAAGGAGGTGACCCCCTACAAGTTCGTGATCAAGGCGGGCGAATCGCTTTACGTGCCCTTCGGCCTGTGGCACACCGCCCGCTCGCTCACCACCTCCATGTCCGTGGCCTACGACCTGATGAACGCCGAGAACTTCCCCGACTTCCTTAAGGATGTGTGGGACTTCCGCAAAGGCGGCAACAAGGCCAAGGCCGTGGCCATTACCGGTTACGCCGCCGTGGCCGGTGCGCTCTGCAAGGTGGAGGACCTCATCGGCGTGCAGCGCACCAGCGACCGCGCCTGATCCAACAGCATACAGAACAGCGCACCAGCGACCGCGCCTGATCCAACAGCATACAGAACGGACATGCCCGGCAGGACCACTGCCGG
This sequence comes from Flavobacteriales bacterium, assembly GCA_025455765.1. Taxonomy (GTDB): domain Bacteria; phylum Bacteroidota; class Bacteroidia; order Flavobacteriales_F; family PHOS-HE28; genus PHOS-HE28. The sequence continues at coordinate 2,225 of JALOLX010000372.1, forward strand.
GCATGTCCGTTCTGGCCCCCTGGGCAAGGCGTGTGAAGAATGGTCGAAGCGCCGGTTCAGCAGCTCACAGCCGCGCCAGGTAGTGATCCTCCTGGGCGCGCATGGCGTCGCGCTGGGCCTTGGACTTGTCGCGGTGGCCCAGCAGGTGCAGCAGGCCGTGTACCATCACGCGGCGCAGCTCGTGCTGGGCGCTCACCCCGAAGGTGCGGGCGTTCTCGCGGATGTCGCCGCTCACCCCCGTGCCGGTCTGCCCGTCGAAGGTGATCACATCGGTGTACTCGTCGTGGCCCAGGTAGCGCTGGTTGTATTCCAGCAATTCCGCATCGCTCAGCAGTACGTAGGTGAGCTCGTTGATGCTGTGGCCATGGTCGCGCGCCACGCCCATGAGCCAGCGGCGCAGACGCTCCTTATCGCGAAAGGCGTGGGGAACGCCCGCTGCCTTGAACGCGATGGTGGCCATGGGCTTACTCTTGTGCGGCGTCGATGGGGAAGGCCATCGTCACGGTGGCCCCCTGGTCCTGGAACTCCACCTGTTCGGCCAGCGCCCGCATCAGGAACACGCCACGGCCGTGCGGCTTCTCCAGGTTCTGCGGGTCGGTGGGGTCGGGCAGGTGGTTGAAGTCGAAGCCGGGCCCCTGGTCCTGCACCAGGAAGATGATGCGCCCGTCCTTCACGGCATAGCCCAGGGTCACCTGCTTGGTGGGGTCCAGGCGGTTGCCGTGGTGGATGGCGTTGTTCACCGCTTCGGTGAGGGCGATGAGGATGTTGCCGTAGCGGCTTTCGTGCACGTTGTGCTTCGAGCAGGCTTCATCAATGAGCTTCTCGGCAAGGGCGATGTTCTCGGCCTTCGCGGGGAAGTCGATGCGCTGGGTGAACTCCATCTCTTGGGTCAATGCTCCCATGGGCTTCAGGGTCGGTCAAAGGTACCGAAATAGGCATTGACCCGATCGCGGTAGTACGGCTTCAATCCCGGGGGCACTGTTCGTAACAGTTCGGCCTCGCGTGCGCGCTGGCGTTGCTGCTGGAAATAGCGGGCCGGATCGGGCGGCGGTTGGTCGCGCCCTTCGTTGCTGGTGCGCTTCTGGTCCAGTTCGCGCTCGCGCTCGGCCTTCTCATGCTCCAGCAGCCGCGTCATGATGTCCTGCTGGCGGCGCAGGGTCTCGGGCGTGATGTTCTTGTTGACGAT
>JALOLX010000058.1 GCA_025455765.1 Flavobacteriales bacterium
AGTATCGGAGGCTTCCAAAGGTTCCCTCAGCACGCTTGGTAACCGTGCGTTGAGTATATTGGCAAAAGGGAGCTTGACTGTGAGACAGACAAGTCGAGCAGGTGCGAAAGCAGGGCAAAGTGATCCGGTGGTTCCATATGGAAGGGCCATCGCTCATAGGATAAAAGGTACGCCGGGGATAACAGGCTGATCATTCCCAAGAGCTCATATCGACGGAATGGTTTGGCACCTCGATGTCGGTTCGTCACATCCTGGGGCTGGAGAAGGTCCCAAGGGTTCGGCTGTTCGCCGATTAAAGTGGCACGTGAACTGGGTTCACCCGCCAGGGGCACCGCTGGGTAGCTATGTTCGGATGGGATAAGCGCTGAAAGCATCTAAGCACGAAGCCCACCTCAAGATGAGACTTCTTCTAAGGGTCGTGGAAGATTACCACGTTGATAGGCCACAGGTGTAAAGTCAGTAATGGCAAAGCCGAGTGGTACTAATTACCCGTAAACTTTCGATCAGTCAGATCGCTCGTGGAACGATCGCCGGCTGTTTTGGTCCTGTCCAACATCTGTCATCTTATTGATGATTTCAGGTGACTATTGCGGTGAGGTCCACCTCTTCCCATTCCGAACAGAGAAGTTAAGCTCACCAGCGCAGATGGTACTGGGTCAAAAGCCCGGGAGAGTATGTCGTCGCCGATCTGAACCCCGTCCAGCAATGGTCGGGGTTCTTTTTTTCCCCCCGGTCCCATCTTTGCATCCCTCACCGCATGCGCCTCCTCCTATCCATCTCGCTTCTCCTTCTTATCGACGCCGCTCAGGCTCAGCGCATCACCGGACAACTTCGCTTTCCAGAGCGGCCTGATTCCATCACGCTTCTTGCCACGGTAGGAAATAGCCTGCAACCCTTGGTCTCTGTCCCCGTTGACCCCAAGGGACGGTTCATGTTCCCTGCGCTCAGCTTGGAAGTGGGCTTCTACAAACTGGCGGTGAACGACACCGACCGCGTCGACCTTATCCTCGGGCCCCACGATCCAGAGGTCAGCTTGGTATTCACCGGGACGCCACTTCAGGAACACATCGCCGTGGAAGTGTCCGCCGAGAACGATGTGCTTTGGCGCTACAAGGCCATCAGCCGTGCGCATCAACAAGCCTTGGCGACCATCCGTACTGAACGCGCCGCCGCTTCACCGCGTGATAACGACCTCCTCGCGCAGCTCACCGCCCGCGAACAGGCGGCTGATGCGGCCAAGACCCGGGAGCTTGATGCCCTGCTCCAGGCCCATCCGACCAGCTATTTCGCGTATGCCGTCTCTACCGACCGCCGCTTGATGGCCGCTCTGCCGCAAGGCCTCCAGGCCTGGCGCGACGCGGCCGATCTGTGCGATCGCAGGTTGCTCAGGTCCAACCTGTTCGCCAAAGCAGTGCTTGGCAACCTGCAGCTGGGCGCTGACCGCCCCATGGAACAGACCTGCGATGTGCTCCTCGCACAGTGCCGCAGCGATAGCGTGCTCTGGTCGGCGATGCGCGCGCAACTGCTGGAGCTGTTCAACACCCATGGCCCTGACCTCGTTGCGCAATACCTGGTGGACCGCTATGTGGCCGGTCCCGATGCGGCGTGGCCGCTGGATGAGCGTATGCGCAAGGCCATGAACGAGCGGATCGCGCGTTCCATCGGAGCGCAGGTGTCCGCTGATGATCCATGGCCGTTCCGCTCCGGTTCATTGGAACGCTCCGGGGTGGTGCTCGGACGAGCGCAGCTCACCTTGGTCTTCTTTTTCTCCAGTACGTGCGGCCATTGCCACGATCAAATGCCCGGCGTGGAGGACTTGCACAAGCGATATGGGGCGGCAGGTCTGCAGGTGATCGGCGTGGCGCTGGATACCGATAGTGCGGAGCTGGCTACCACGGTGCGCGAGCGTTCGTTGACCTTTCCGGTCGCGAGCTCCTACCTCGCTTGGGGCGAACCTCTGGCCAAGTCCTGGGGGGTCACCGCAACGCCATCGCTATTCCTGCTGGACCGCGATCGGCGCATCGTGGCCAAGCCCTTCGATCATGTGGAGGCTCTGCGTGACGTGGAACAGCGCCTGGTGGTGACCCCTACCAAGTAGCGTTCCAGGCCCTGTAGTGCGCGGGCCACGTGAAGGTCGGCGGCTGCTGTTCGAAGATCCCGAACACCGAGGAGCCCGATCCGCTCATGGAGGCGTAGGCTGCACCTGCAGTATAAAGCTCCTCCACGATCTTTCCGATCTCCGGATGCATACCGATGACAGCCGGTGCGAGCGTATTCGGCAGCAGCGCGGGCCACTCATTCACGGGTCGAACCACGCGTTGTTCCAAGCCAAGCAGCGATCCCGTGGGCGTGCAGGCGCTGTAGGCCTTTGCCGTGGAGACGTGGATGCCCGGGTTCACCAATACCAAGTGATGTCCGCGCAGATCCAGGGCGACCTGCTCCAACACTTCGCCCCGGCCCCGCGCCAGTTGCGGACCTTCGTGCAGGAAGAAGGCACAATCACTGCCCAGTGATGCTGCGATGGTAGAGAGCTCGGTGGTGGTGAGGTCGAGGTCCAACAACGTGTTCACCATGCGCAGGGCGTGTGTGCCATCGCTGGACCCACCGCCCAGGCCGGCGCCCATCGGTACGGCCTTCAACAGATGCACCTCCAGCGCAGGCAGATCCCGCAACTGCTGCACAGCCCGGATAGCCTTGTACACCAGGTCCTGTTCCACCGGCCCATCGATGGGCGCGCCGTGGCGTGCGTAACGAATGGCGTTCGGCGGCCCTGCGGGATCGACCACGATCTCCAGCGCATCGGTGAGGGGCACCGGCACCATCACGCTCTCGATCTCGTGGAACCCATCGCTGCGACGGCGGACCACATTGAGGCCGAGGTTGATCTTGGCGAAGGGGAAGGTGAGCATGGTGCGCGAAGGTATCGGGTGGCGCAACGCACGGGCCGATAGGCCATGTCGGGGATGACACTACCTTCGCCCTTCCCAAACCCCGTGCATGGAGACCTACCTGGAGTTCGAGAAGCCGATCCAGCACCTGGCCGAGCAGATCGCCAAGCTGAAGGAAGTGGGCGCCCAGAGCGATGTGGATGTGAACGCTTCGCTGAAGGACCTGGAGCGCAAGCTGGACGAGACGCGTAAGCAGCTCTATGCCAACCTGAGCCCGTGGGAGCGCGTGCAGGTGAGCCGCCATCCCGATCGCCCGTACACCCTGAAGTACATCGACCGCGTATCGAACGGCACGTTCATCGAACTGCATGGCGACCGCACGGTGAAGGACGACAAGGCCATGGTGGGCGGCTTCGGCTCCATCGATGGGCGCACTGTGATGTTCATCGGCCAGCAGAAGGGCATCAACACCAAGATGCGCCAGTACCGCAACTTTGGCATGCCCAATCCCGAAGGGTATCGCAAGGCGCTGCGCCTGATGAAGCTTGCCGAGAAGTTCAACAAGCCGGTGATCACGTTCATCGATACGCCGGGCGCGTTCCCGGGGTTGGAAGCTGAGGAGCGCGGGCAGGGCGAAGCGATCGCACGCAACCTCTTCGAGATGATGCAACTGCGCGTGCCCGTGATCTGTGTGATCATCGGTGAAGGTGCCTCGGGCGGTGCGCTCGGCATCGGCATCGGTGATAAGGTGTTGATGCTCGAGAACACGTGGTACTCGGTGATCTCGCCGGAATCGTGCAGTTCCATCCTGTGGCGCAGCTGGGACTACAAGGAACAGGCGGCCAAGGCGCTGAAGCTCACCGCCACGGACATGCTTGCCAACAAGCTCATTGATGGGGTGATCCCCGAACCACTGGGTGGTGCCCATGCGGATCCCGATGCGGCGTGCGACCTGGTAAAGGCCGAACTGCTGAAGCACCTGTCCAAATTGGTGAAGACCGATGCGGACAAGCTGGTGGAGCGTCGCGTGAAGAAGTTCTGCGAGATGGGGGTGGTGCTGAAGGCGAAGGCCTGATCAGCGGTTGAGCACCACTTCCACCTGTGCCATGCCCGCGGGTACCGTCCAGCTGCCTACAGCGGCGCCCGTACTGGGTGAGCGCTGCGTCAATTGTCCGTCCTCCAAGGCCCACAGGCTGCCCGTGGCAGCATCGTAAGCAAGGCTGGTCACGGTGCCGCTGGTGGTGAGGTCGCTGAGGCCCGTGGTGGTGCGGTAGCGCTTGATACCGCTCGAGGTGGCGAGGAAGTGGTCGCTTCCCACCGTACACACTGCGTACAGCGTGGTGCCCGGTACACTGGCCTCGGGAATGGTCCCGCCCTGGATCATGTAGATCGAGCGCAGCACCAGGGCGCCGCCCGCATTGCCGAAGGAGAGGACCCGTTCGCCGCCACCGCTGCGCAGTGCAACGCAGGCGTGGTCCATGGGGCGCCAGGTGAGCGCATCGCCGGATACGTAAGCATGCTCGGTGAGCTGCCAGGTGTTACCCACTTCGTCATAGGCAGCGCTCACCACGCGATCTGTCAAGGGCAGCAACGCACGGCTCACGGTGTTGGGGAAGGACCATCCATTGAAGACCTGCGCACCGCTTGGGCGATAGCCGGCCACGCGGCCATCATCCATACCCACATAGATGCGGTCATCGAACGGCGCGTAGCTGAGGCCGCGGAAGAAGGGCCGCTCGGAGGTGGCTGGTGTACCATTGATGGCCAGGGTGCTCCAGGCGCCTCCGGTGAAGGACCGTCGTTGTAGTGGACCTTCGTCGCTCCCTGCCAGGAACACGTTGGGGCCGATGGCCAACAGGGGGCCGATGCTGGCCGGGCCATACCACGGTTCGGCGCCGGTTGACGGGTCGAAGCGGTACACGGTGCCGGTCGTACCAAGGGCAGGGGCGAGCAGGATGGCCAGGCGTTGCAGCGGAGCGGCCAGCACGTTCACCTGCCGGAAGGCGCGCCCATCGTTCGTGCCATCGCTGGCGCGGACCGTCAGGGTGAGCGGACCTCCCGGGTAGGTCTCGTCCACCACCGGAAGCGCAAGGCTGACCCGGAGACTGGTGCCTTGCAGCGCGCGCGTAACTGAGCTGCCCACAGGCACACCGTCACTGTTGGTCAGCGCGGCGGTGACCACCTCCAGCCGTTCGTTGTCGCTCACTTCCACCTCCAGCTGCAGCGTGTCCGGCACCTGAAGGGTGAAGCCTTCGGCAGGCGAAAGGATGCGCACCACGGGCGGATCCTTATCCTCCTCCTTGCGACAGGCCGTACACGCCAGCACAAGAAGGACCAGCAGAAGGAGCGTGCGTGGACGCATGGTGCCACCAAGGTACGGCGAAGGGGGGTGGTTCGCACTGCCAGCCGGGCGATGGCGAGGTTCTGCACGATCCTTGTGTTGAAGGACTGGTGACGACTTGTTGAGATCGTTCTGCGCGGACGGCGGGGCGGGGGGCTATTTTTGTCGCATCACCGGTCGCGGCTCCGCCATCGGACCACCGCTTCGACCCGCTCACTCGTTCCGCTCGCATCCATGGCCGCACCGCCGTCGTCCCGTCCTACTGACCGTTCCCGCACCGCCCGCCGTCCGGCCCCTTCCATGCTTGACATCGGCTTGGAGGCCGGCAAGCTTCCGCCGCAGGCGCCCGAACTGGAGCAGGCCGTGCTGGGCGCGCTGATGCTGGAGCGCAACGCGGTGAACGAGGCCATCGACATCCTGCAGCCCGAGAGCTTCTATGTGGAAGCCCACAAGAAGATCTTCGACGCCATCCTGGGTCTGTTCCGCAACGACCAGCCGATCGACATCCTCACGGTGACCGAAGAGCTGAAGCGGCGCGCGGAGCTGGACGTGGTAGGTGGTCCCTTCTACATCAGCCAGCTCACCAACAAGGTGGCCAGCAGCGCGAACGTGCAGTACCACGCGCGCATCATCAGTCAGAAGCACATCCTCCGCGAGCTCATCCGCATCAGCAGTGAGATGACGCGCGATGCCTTCGACGACACCTCCGACGTGTTCGACCTGTTGGACAAGGCCGAGCAGGACCTCTACACCATCACCAGCGGCAACCTGAAGCGCAACTATGAGCCGATGAGCGAGCTCATCCAGGGGGCCATTGCGCAGATCGAGAGCGCGAAGAACAAGACCGGCGGTGTGAGCGGTATCCCCACGGGCTTCGTGCAGTTGGACAAGCTCACCGCAGGCTGGCAGCGCAGTGACATGATCATCGTGGCGGCGCGTCCTGCGATGGGTAAGACGGCCTTCGTGCTGAGCATGGCGCGCAACATCGCCGTGGAGCATAAGCGCGCGGTGGCCGTGTTCAGCCTGGAGATGAGCAGCACCCAGCTGGTGACACGTCTCATCGCCAGTGAGGCCGGCATCAGTTCGGAGAAGCTGCGGAAGGGCGACCTGAACGACTCGGAGTTCGCCATCCTGCACCAACACATTGCGCGGCTCACCAACGCGCCGATCTTCATCGACGATACGCCCGGTCTGAACATCTTCGAACTGCGCGCCAAGGCCCGCCGCTTGAAGAGCCAGCACAACGTGGACCTGATCATCATCGACTACCTGCAGCTGATGACGGCCGGTGGGGACAGCAAGGGCGGCAACCGCGAACAGGAGATCAGCAGCATCTCGCGCTCCATCAAGAGCATTGCCAAGGAACTGGACGTGCCCATCATTGCGCTGAGCCAGTTGAGCCGCGCCGTGGAGACCCGCGGTGGCGACAAGAAGCCGATGCTCAGTGACCTGCGCGAATCGGGCGCCATCGAACAGGATGCGGACATCGTGTGCTTCCTGTACCGTCCGGAGTACTACAAGATCTACGAGGATGAGCACGGCAGCACGCTCGGAGTGGGCGAGGTGATCGTGGCCAAACACAGGAACGGCGCGGTGGATACGGTGCGTCTGCGCTTCATTCCCGAGCTGGCCAAATTCGCCGACCTGGAGACGATGAGCGGTGGATTCGACGTTGGTGGCACGGGATCGGATGATGGAGGAGGCAACCCCTTCCGCACCATCACCCGACCAAGCCGGATGAACGATGACAGCGACCTGGATGACATCTCTCCGTTCTAAGCTCCTCGCCCTGGCCCTGCTCTGGGTCTGCGCTGCACAGGCGGCCAAGATCCTGGTGCCCATGGACGGCAGTCAGCGCGACCACCTCAAGGCGTATGGTGTGGCCTTCTGGGCCCTGCAGCGCGATGTGCCGATCGACTGGTTGCTGAACTATCGGGGAGGCAGCTTCCTGGTGGACCAGTACAAGACCTTGGAGCAGGAGCTCACCATCCGCGGCGTCACGTTCCAAGTGATCGCGGACGGGCAGGCGGCGGCCATCCTGGCGGAGATCGCCGACCTTGGTGATGACCTATGCGGAGATCCCCTATGAACGGATCTACGATGCGCAGATCATCAGTGGCGTGCTGCCGCAGTACGATTGGCTGCACCTGCACCACGAGGACTTCACCGGGCAGTACGGCAAGTTCTGGCGCAACTACCGCAACGCCCCTTGGTACCAGCAACAAGTGCAGGACAGCGAGGCCATTGCCGCCCAGCTCGGTTACGCCAAGGTGAGCGAAATGAAGCTGGCGGTGGCTTCCCGCATCCGCGACTACGTGGCCGGCGGTGGCTACCTCTTCACGATG
>JALOLX010000059.1 GCA_025455765.1 Flavobacteriales bacterium
GCGAGCTCTGCGATATCAGTGAAGATGCGGCCATCCGCAGGAACCACACCCGTGTAGAGGTGGCGTACCTCCCTGCCGAGCGCATCGAGCAGCACGGCGGTCACCTGTTGGCCCGAACCTTCGCGCAGCGCGAGCACGAGCAGGGAGCGTGTGGGGTTGGGATACAGCTCCGCGTTCCATGTAGCGGGATCGTTCGGAACGGCCGTGGAGAGGTCGTTCACCCGGAAGCGCCACCAGCCTTGAGGGGCCACGATGGGACGCTGTTGCACCTTGCCACTGTTGGACGTAGCCTCGATGTAGTAGTACACCAGTGAGCCGGGAGCCTGCGCAGGGATGTTCGCGTTCCACAGGTCGTTGTCGCCAGCCACCATGGCCACTTCGGTGTAGCCTTGGAGGGTGTCGATGGTCCAGAAGAGACGGGCTGAAGCAATGCCGGAACGGTGGCGGATGTAGGCCTCCACGGGGTATGGGTTCAATGCATCATCTGTATCCGAAAGGCGCTGGTGGCGGATAAGCAGGGGATCGCGCACGCCGATGCACTTGGTAATGCAATGGATGGCTCCGCTGGCGCTGATGATGTTCTGGCCCTGATCGTCGCAATCGATACCGACCACGCGGTAGCCGGGCAGTGATTCGCGCAGGATCCGCAGGCCGATGGTGTCATACTCGGTGCGATACGTGGGCACGAGCACGGTGCCGTTGATGAAGATGTTGTTCGCGTAAGTACGATAGCTGGCGTTGGGCGGGAAGTTGCCGCTGGTGCTCGGCGGCATGGGCACACGCACCAAGCGGTAGGGATCGCCGAACACCGATGGTACTTCCGTAAGGATCTGCTGAACGTTCTGTTCGATGCGGGGGCCATCGCTGACGCCCGCTGGGAACTCGCCCACCAACAAGGTCTCCTCATCGAGCAGCTTCATGTGCATATCGATGTGGTTGATGTTGTCGTACAGCAGCGGCTGCATCTTCACGTAGCGATCGATGCCCATGAACTGCTGCATCATGTCGTCCACACCGGCCGGCGTGCGGACCGTGATGTTGAACTCGCCGTTGGGACCGTTCTCTTCGTCCACCAGTTCACTGCTGAAGCCTGTGCCGAAGCCATCGCTCATGAAGTTGCCGCCTGTATGCACAAGGTCATAGGGTGCTGTGCTGGTGCTGTACACCTCCAACCCCAGTTGATCGGCCAGCACGGCGCTCAACGCGTCGTCCTCCGGGCGTGGACGGTTGTAGATCCAATCCAGCAGGAAGAGTGAATCCACTTCGTTGGCATAGATGTTCTCGGGTCCGAAGTCGCGTACCCAGATGCTGTTGAAGTCCGCATTGAGGAAGGTGATGTTGTCCAGGTCGTCGAGCGGACCGCCGAAACTGCTGTTGAGCAGGGTGCTGGTGACAGCCCCGGGGTCGTCGCACACGATGATCACCTCCACTTCTTCCTTGGCTGCGCGCACGATCTGCTTGAGGATGCCGGTATAACTGGTCCACGTGATCACCAGCTGTTGCACCTCCTCCCATTCGGCCATGGTGCGCACGGCGAAGGGTGGTGGTGTGGTGAGCACCCGGGCATCACCGCCCCGACTGTTGCGGTAAGCGGGGATCAACGGCCGCTCTTCAGGGGCCAGCGTATGCGGCAGGTCCTGGGCGAAGAGGCTTGCGGGGAGCAGAAGGGCAAAGAGAACGCGTAACCGTGGCATCATGCACGCAAGGTACGATGTCGGACGCCGGGGTGCCGCGACCACCTCATGCTGTTCCAAGGAGGGCTAGGGCAGCTCGTCCGCACCTTGCTCCGGAACAGGGAGGAGCGCAGCAGCTTCGGGCACGGCGGCCTCGGCGGAAGCGTTGGCCGGAAGCTTGGGCATTGCGCGGGTGAGCTGGTTGTACATGTTCACCACATCACGCACATAGTGGAACACTTGGGAACCCTTGCAGTAGCCGTTGCGCATGTCGGGCCGCGTGTACCACTGGGGCCGCGCAAGCAGCAGCACGGTACGCTCCACATGGCCTTCCCAGCGGCGGTGATCCAGGCCCTGTTGTTCAGCCAGGCGCTGGGCGTCGATGATGTGGCCAGGACCGGCATTGTAGGAGGCCAGGACGAAGCGAAGGCGCTGCGTGGGATCGGGCACTGCCCTGCGCCAAAGCGTGTCCAACTTGTTGATGTAACGCACGGCTGCAGCGATGTGCGCATCCACAGCATGGTCCGCCCCGAGTCCCATGCGTTCGGCGGTACGCGGCATGAACTGCATGATGCCGAAGGCTCCCTTGTTGCTCTCGGCTGTGCTGTCGAAGCGCGATTCCTGGTAGGCCATGGCTACGAGCAAGTGCCAATCCCATGTAAGGCCGCCGGCGAACGAACGGAAGATCGCGTCGTACGGCGAGACGCTATCCCCAGCGATCGGAATGGACCGTTCGGCCCGCAGGCGTTGTTGCACAGCCCGGCCTTTGGCGCGGTAGGCGCTCATCATCAAGGCGAGGTTACCCGTGCGCTCCTCTTCCTCCAGCAGTTCGTTGAGGGCCTTTTGCAGGGCCGGTCCGTTGCGCCGAATGGCGAAGCAGAGGTCCACGGGCGGGCCCACGGGATCGGAGAAGGACAACAGGGGTGTTCGTGCCGCCTCAAGCGCAGCGTGGGCATCGCTCACCACGGCGGCATTGCTCTTCCCCAACAGGAGCGCGGTGAAGAGCTCTTCCGTGGTATGTGGGCCCTTGGCGGGGTCGGGGCCGATCGGGCACAGGGTACTGTTCAGCGGGTAGGCGGGTGATCGGAAGGGCGAAGCCACGGCCATGAGCACGCTGTCCAGCGCCGGACCCACCTTGGCCTTGCCTTTGGGCGTATTGCGCTGGTACACGGTGGCCACCACCGGCCGCACCGAGCGATAGGGTCTGCTGAAGTGGACCCAACGGGCATGATCGGCGCGCGGCGTCAGTTGTGCTGCAATGATGTCGCCGCGGCCTTCCTGCAACGCCATCCAAAGACTATCGGGATGCGCCAACGGAACCGCCTTCACCGGCACGTCAAGACGACGGGCGATCCGTTCCAACAGCTCCCATTCCAAGCCGCTCTGGGCCTGTGGGCGTTGCTCCCAAGTGAGCGGGTCGCTGAGCACCAGCACGCGCAAGGTGTCCATGCGGATCGCGTCCAGATCGCGTTCCACGCGCGGGTCGCTCCATGGCACGGGAGGCCCAGCAGCGGTGGCGGCTGACCGGCTCCGCACGATCACCAGGGCGATGAGGCCCGAGGCCAGCATCACCAGAAGCGATCGAAGGAGCGTGCGGCGGGTCATGGCTGGTCGCGGAGGTGGTCCTTGATATCGGTCATGAACGCTTCGAACTCTGCCATGTACACAGATCGCTCAGCGAGGAGAACGGCCTCCGCGCCGCGCATCACGGTCCCTTGGGGCACGCGCGCAGCCATTCCGTTCAAGGCCCGTGCCAAGCCTTGTTCGGACGCATAGGACGTGAGCCAGTCGCCCGCCGCCATATGATGCAACAGGTTACGGATGCCCGGTGGCATGTGTTGCACATGTTCGACCAACAGCCGATACATGCGGTCGGCGAAGTGCTCCAGGGGCTCCGAATGGAACAGCGACCAATTGCTGGCCAGGAGATGATCGTAGAACATGTCCATGACCACGCCTGAATACCGGCCCGCATGTGGACGCAGCCGGGCGCGGCCTGCCCGTTGCGCGGGATGCTCATCGGTGAAGCTGTCGATGGCCCGATGCAAGCGAATGCCGCGCACCACATCGGGATGGTGCTCCTCGTAATGCCGTCCCTTGATGTCATCGGCCATGAAGTTGCCCACGATCACCAACGGGTCATCGCCGCTCAGGTAGAGGTGGCCGAGGTAGTTCATGACAGCGGCCGCAAGGTACTTCAGCCCATCTGCGCCGACCACTGGAACATCGCGGACGACCATTCATGTAGTGTCGCTCAGGGCTTGCACCCCTTCCGGTACTTTCGCTGCATAGACCCATGCGCTGGTCCTTCCTCCATACTCCGATCGGCAACGGTCCGCGACCCATCTATTGGGTGATGCAGCTGGCGAGCTGGAGCTTGTTCGTGGGCTTGTTCTATGCCTGGAACTTCATCAATGACCGTTCGCGGGCGGACGTGTTGGAACTGATGACCATGGAGGTGTTCATCGGGATCACGGTGAGCCATCTGTTCCGACGGATCATTCTCCGGAAGGACCTGGTGCAGCTCGATTTCGGACTGCTCCTTCCCCGCCTGGCGCTCTATGCCACCCTGCTCGCAGTGCTGGCCACGCTGGTGGAACTGGTGCTGCACGATACGCTCCTTCCCGGGTACAAGCCGCTCCATACCGAGCCGTTCGTTGAGCACATCAACCGATTGATCAACTGGGGTCTGCTGTTGATCATCTGGTCGGTGGCCTATGTGGCGTATTGCTACTTCGTGCTCAACCGCCGGGAGGAGATCCGCAACCTGCGCCTGGAGACCGCCAACCGTGAGAACCAATTGAACACGCTGCGGGCCCAGATGAACCCGCACTTCATGTTCAATGCGCTGAACGGCATCCGCGCATTGGTGGACGAGGACCCTGAACAGGCCAAGCGGGCCATCACCCAGCTCAGCGCCATCCTGCGCAATGCCATGGCCAGTGTGAAGCGGAAGACCGTGCCGTTGGGTGAGGAGATCGACATCGTGAAAGCCTATCTCGCGCTCGAATCCATGCGGTACGAAGAGCGGCTTCGCACCCAGATCGTCGTGGATCCCTTGGTGGAGCGCAACCTGGTGCCTCCCATGCTCCTGCAGACCTTGGTAGAGAACGCGGTGCGTCATGGCATCGCACACCTGCCCAGCGGTGGCGACCTGGTCATCGGCGCGGCGCCCGGCATCGACTGCACCGTGGTCACCGTGCGCAACAGCGGCACCTACCGACCGGGCACGGGCAACGGCGGTGGCATCGGTCTGCGCAACACCCGCCGCCGTCTGGAACTGCTCTATGGGGCGGCCGCACAATTGAGCATCCGCGAGGACAATGGCACGGTGCTCACCGAAGTCGTGATCCCCTTGAACGAGCGACCTGTACCGCTCCATTCTTCCGCCACCGAAGCCACCCTACTTCCATGAAAGCCCTGATCATCGACGACGAACGTTTGGCCCGCAAGGAACTGAGCAATCTGCTCGCCGCACATGAGCGCATCACCATCGTGGGCGAAGCGGCCAATGCGGACGAGGCCGAAGCACAGATCGCAGAGCACCGGCCGGACCTGATCTTCCTGGACATCAACATGCCCGGGCGCACGGGGTTCGAACTGCTCGAAAGTCTGGACCACGCGCCGCAGGTGATCTTCGTGACCGCGTACGATGAGCATGCGTTGAAGGCCTTTTCGGTGAACGCGCTCGACTATCTGCTGAAGCCCATCGATCCGGAACGTCTGGCCGCCGCCATCGCGAAGTTGGATGAACCGCAGGACAGCTCACTGCCCAGCCGTGAAGTGCTGCGCGAACACGATCAGATCTTCCTGAAGGATGGGGAGAAGTGCTGGTTCGTGACGCTGAAGGACGTGCGGTCCTTCGAAAGCGAGGGCAACTACGTGCGCGTGCGCTTCGGCGATCAGAAGCCGTTGGTGCTGCGCAGCCTGAACAAGCTGGAGGAGAAGCTCGATCCGCTGGTCTTCTTCCGCGCCAACCGCAAGCACATCATCAACCTGCGCTGGGTGGAGAGCATCGAGCCGTGGTTCAGCGGTGGCTTGATGGTGAAGCTGAAGCACACCGGCAAGGACGGCCAGCAGGAGACCATCGAAGTGAGCCGACGCCAGGCCGCGCGCTTCAAGGACCTGCTGAGCCTGTAACGGGGTCGCCTGGCTACCACGTGATGCCCACGGGGCAGTGGTCACTGCCGAGCACGTCATTGAGGATGAAGGCGTCCTTCACCTTCGGTGCGAAGCCTTCGCTCACGAGCACGTAGTCGATCCGCCAGCCGATGTTCTTGCTGCGTGCGCCGGCACGGAAGCTCCACCAGCTGTACTTCACCTCCTCGGGGTGCAGCGCCCGGAACGTATCCACGAAGCCCGCACCAAGTAGCGCGTCCATGCCGTCGATCTCCTGTTGGGTGTAGCCGGGGCTCTTGTTATAGTTCGACTTGGGACGAGCGATGTCGATGGCGCGATGGGCCACATTGAGGTCACCGCATACGATCACCGGTGCGGTGCGCGCAAGTCCATGCACATAGCCACGGAACGCCGCATCCCATTCGCCGCGATAGTCGAGGCGCTTCAAGCCTTCACCGCTATTGGGCGTGTAGACCGTGACCACGATGAAGTCCTTGAACCACGCAGTGACCACACGGCCTTCGTCATCGTGACCGGGCATGCCGATGCCATAGGCCACCTGCTTCGGGGCGCTACGACAGACGATGGCGGTGCCGCTGTATCCGGCCTTGTGAGCTCCGTAAGCGTGTACATGATACCCCGTAAGGCCAGCCAGCGCCTCGATCACTTGTTCAGGCGTGGCCTTGGTCTCCTGGAAACAGAGGATGTCCGCATTAAGGGCTTCCAAGGAGGCGACCAGGCCTTTACCGACGGCCGCACGGATGCCGTTGACGTTGAAGGAGACGAGCTTCATGAAGGAGAGCGTTGGGCGGCCGAAGTTATCGGCCTTGCATCAACGGTGGTTGAGCACGATGATCCGCTGTCCGCGTTCGCCACCATGTTCCACCTGGAGCACGTAGGTGCCACCGGCCAACGCCCCCAGATCAAGCGTCAACGCCTGGCCCGAAGGCATCGCTGTACCACTGCTCACTACGCGGCCGCCGGTATCGAACACCGTCCAAGTGCTCTGCGCCAAGAAGGCTCCCTGCACGGTGATCAACCCATCGCTCGGCACCGGGAACACGTGCACGACCGGATCGAACGAGCGCGGCGTAAGTCCGGTCTGCAGGTCGCAGGAGGTACCAGTGACCGTGATGTTGTAAGGGCCACGCGCGTCGTTGAAGGGATCTAGGAGTACCGGCAGGTAGTAGGTCCCGGCGGGTAACGAGTCGAACAACAACGTTCGCGCACCACTGGAGCAGAGGGCATCATTGATATCGTTGGCGAACACGGGTCCATCCGCAGGACAATCGCGGAAGAGCAGGCTCCAGTAGTTGCCGAACACAGG
>JALOLX010000060.1 GCA_025455765.1 Flavobacteriales bacterium
TCCCGGTTGTGGCGACTACTCCATCCTGAAACAGGTGGAGACCGTGCTGAAGGAACAGGGCAAGCCCAAGGAGGAGATCGTCTTCATCAGCGGTATCGGCTGCAGCTCGCGCTTCCCGTACTACCTGGATACGTACGGCATGCACAGCATCCACGGCCGTGCACCCGCCATCGTCAGCGGATTGCGTGCTGTGCGTCCCGATCTCAGCGTGTGGATGATCACCGGTGATGGCGACTCGCTCAGCATCGGCGGCAACCACCTGATCCACTTGCTGCGGCGCAACGTGGATGTGAACGTGCTCCTCTTCAACAACGAGATCTACGGTCTCACGAAGGGGCAGTACTCACCCACTTCACCCGAAGGTGCCGTCACCAAGAGCACGCCCATGGGCAGTGTGGACCATCCCTTCAACCCGCTCGCGTTGTGCAAGGGGGCCGATGCCACGTTCATCGCCCGCGCCATGGACCGCGATCCCAAGCAACTGCGCGAGGTGCTGGTGAAGGCCGATGCCCACCGCGGCACCAGCCTCATCGAGATCTACCAGAACTGCAACGTGTTCAACGACGGTGCGTTCGAGGTCTTCACGGAGAAAGCGACCAAGCCCTTCCACACGCTCTTTGTGGAACACGGCAAGCCACTGGTGTATGCGAATGGTACCAAGGGCATCAAGCTCGATGGCATGACCCCTGTCATCGTGGACCTGTCCGATGGTAGCACCTCGTTGGACGACCTCTGGATCCACGACGAGCGCGATGGATTCAAGGCCAGCATCCTCGTGCGCCTCTTCGATGATCAGGTGCATGAGGGAGCCATGCCGCGTCCCTTTGGTGTGTTCTACATCGCCGAGCGCAGCACCGTGGAAAGTCGCATCAACGCGCAGGTGGAAGAAGCCACCGCGAAGAAGGGTGTGGGCGATCTGGATGCCTTGTTGAGTGGGGGAAGGACGTGGACGATCGGGTAGTTCGACAGGCATCCTGCCTTTCGAGATACACGGATCGGCCTTCAGAACCAAGCACTATTGTCCGCCCGCGTATCGAGCAAGGTGATCATCAGGATCCTGTCCTGGTCGACCCGATAGACCGCCTTCACGTTGCGATGAATGGGACCCATGCGGAGGTGCGGATGCATGGTGGATCTTGGAAAACCACCCGGATAGCGGAGGACCAGATCTTCGAACTCCATGACCAGCGTAATGAATCGATCCGCAATACGTTCATTCCATTGGCGGCGGACGTAGTCGTGGATGCGCTCCAACTGTTCTAGCGCTTCCGGCGTCCATTCAACCCTTTGCGGACCGGCCATAGCGCTTCCAAACTTCTGCCGAGGGAATGGTCCTGCCAGCGGCAGCATCGGCCAAACCGCGATCGATGGATGCCTTCTGTTCCGCAGATAGCGTGGCGTACCAGTCCTCCGCTTCGCTGGCCTTTTTCCAGTTGAGCAACGAAGCGATCATACCAGGGTCCTTCAGCTTGGTCAGCCACTCGATCAATTCGAGCTTCATGGCGTCGGTGCTCATGGTTTCCGGTTCAGTGTCCCAAAGTTAAGTAAGCAAGCACGTACCGGATCTCTCGGTGTTGTTTCATTCCTCTACGGGCCAACCCTCTCCCCAACACGGGAACACTACCGCCATCAGCGCATTCCTCAACGCGTAGTGTGCTTGTTTCGCCTGTTGCCGCTTCGCTTCCCGCTCCAACCACTCCAAGTGGCGCGCCTGTTCCAGCAGATCGCCGCTGACCACCGACGTTGATACCCGGATCATCCGCTTCAACGCCTCGTCTTCCGTGGGCTCCATAGTAAGCGCTATGGTGCGCTCGCCACCCACGTTCCACTGAGAGGCCGCGTACTGCTGACCATCCTTTCGCCCCATGCAGATCACATCGTACTCGAACAGGCTGTTCAGGTTCTCGGTGAAGGTGCCGTCCTTTTCCATGACGCGCTGGTAGCTGTTCAGTTCCTTCGGGATGAGGTACACGCGCAGCTCACTGAAGCTTTCCTTGCTCGCCACTTCCACCGTGATCGGGGTGTAGGTCAAGGTGGCGGTCTTGCCGCTCTTCTTGTCGGTGTATGACATGGAAGTGCGTGAAGTGGTGGCAGCCAATACGGCCTTGTCCACGTTCCACCAGCCAGGGTTTCTTACGGGGACAACGAATGCTGCACGCGGCGGGGGCGCCGGGGTCCATGGATAGCCGAGCTGATCGTAGACTGAACGTAGGCTGGCCGTGAACTCCTGCCTGAAGCGTTCGCTGTCCTGCTGGAGGTCTTTGATTTGGCGGGCCATTTGTCGCTTGTGCGCCTCTTGGTCCGCTTCGGCTTCTTTGCGGTAGAACTCCTCTTGGGTCTTTCGCGCAGTCTCTGCATATCGTTGGCTCCACTCCGTGTATACCTTGCGCAGCCGATGCGCGGCATGCTCAGGAAGTTGCACGCGGCCATCATTGCGCTTTGCGAGGCGTGCGAACGCAGGATGTTTCACTTGCGCGTCGAGTTCGCTGAGGTTCTTGTCCAAGTTGTTCACGTAGTGGTCCAGTACCTTGGTCTCACACAAGCGGTGAATCTCACGCATGCGCTCCTCGAATTCCCGCGTAGCGAGGTTGGTGCCATTGAAGCGCGTGTTCCAAATAGCCTTGATCCTTGCGGGTTCGATACCAGTTTCTCCTGGTGGGATGTAGCCCCATGCAGCGCTGTCTTCTAGAAGACCCATGGTATCTGCCCCCCACATCACCTGCCGCTCAGTAGTTCCGTTGAATGAGTAGTACAAACTATCCGTGTAGGCCTTGTCCGTCGCGTCCTTCCCCAACTCCGCCACCTTCGCCAAGTACCCCGGCGGGTAGAAGTCCAGCGTGCTCATGTCCACAGGCACCAAGGTGTGCGCTAGTGGCTTCGGGTTGCGCCAATCCACGATGCCTTCGGCCGTCATCCCCCCTTCGTAGAGCATCATGCGCGGATCTGCATTGTCGCTGGGCACCATCACCGTCAAGGGCTTCGCTGGATCGATGCCCACGCGTTTGCCATCCATCTGTGCATCGAGGTAGAACATTCCGCCGGTCTCCAGCAGCGTATCACAGGCCGTGGTGCTTAGGCCCGCCTTCATGATGTCCACCCCATCGATCGCTTCCAGTAAGGTGACGCGCACCGGTTTGGTGATCGCACGGCCCGCTTCATCCACAAAGGCGCCTTTGGGGATGTCCACCACCAGTCCGTTCGGTGTGATCAGCGTGGTGTCGGCCTTCGGATTGATCATCATTACCAACGCAGGCAACCCGGTACCCGCAGTATCACTCAACGTGAGCAGTTGTTCAACCTGCTCGGAATCATCGCTTACTGCTTCCATTGAACGACCGCCCTCCTTCGCCTGCATCCACCCACCCACCGCAAGGATGGCGATCACCGCCGCACCACCGATCCCAGGCGCCCACTTGCCCCATTTGTATCTGCGGTAAGCCTTGTTCACCGCAGGCCGCAGCGCGAGGCGCTTCATACCGCCATGCAAGGCGCGCTGATCCTCCACCAGTTCGCGCAGTTCGGCATTCGTGCGGAGCCGCTCTTCAAAGGCGGCCTGTTCGCTCGCGTTGAGTTCGCCGCCGAGGTAGCGGTCCACAAGTTCCATCAGGTTCAGTTCGTCGCGCATCGCTCAAGGGTGTTGGATGTGAACGACGGATCCCTGTGCGGTCAGCGCGCGGTAGCGTTTGCGGGCCTCCTCCAGACACTTGTACTTCCTCGTCTTGGCCGCGCCCTCACCCGCCAGCCCGATGGACTTGGCTATCGTGAGTAGCGGTTCCTTCAGGAGGTAGAAGCGCTTGAGGAGTTCCAGGCACTTGTCGCCCAAGGCCAGCAAGGCGCGCTCGGCCAGACCGAAGTGCTGCTCTTCCGCGAGCAAGGCACCCAGGTCGTTCGGCTCATCGGGCGCAGCTTCCAGCTCCTGCGTGAAGCGGCCCCTTCTGCGCAGCTCCTCCTGCCAGCGGTTGCGGCAGATGGCGTACAGGTAGGTGCCGATGGAGCAGGTCAGCGTGAAGTCTCCGTCCTTCGCCTTGCCGAGCAGGATGATCAGCGCGTCCTGGAACAGGTCCTTGGCATCGGCGCGTGCGCCGCCGTGGTTCCGCACCATACGCTCCACCTTGGGCAGGTGGGCGTAGAGCTTCACGAGGGCCTTGTGGTGCTGGCCTGTTCGCAGTTGGCTGATGATCTCCTGGTCGCTCATCGGGATCCGTCTTTACCCTTGATGATGAACGCAAAGAAAGGTGACCCTGATCGCCGGATATTAATTGGTACCCACCAGGTCGACCTTCACCCGCATCGTGTTGCTGATCGCCTGATCCCCCAGGTTATCGAAGAACGAATTCGAGCCGTATTTGATCCCGAAGCGAGTGCGGTCAAGCTCTAATGAGCCGGTCACCGTGCAGCGATCGCCTTGCCGGGAGATCCGTGCAGGGAACTTCACGGGGTTGGTGGTTCCGCGTATCGTCAGGCTGCCCATCACGGTGCAGGTGTCGTTCACGATAGGCGTGGATCCGGTCGCGGAGAACCGGGCTTCGGTGTAGTGCTCCACATCGAAGAAGTCCGGCCCCTTCAAGTGTTCCAGCAGGTTGGCGTCCTCATGGTACATGCTCCGCATATCGGCCACCACTTCACCATGGGTGATCGCGTTGGCGGCGAAGCGGAGGTGACCCGAGCGGACGTTCAACTGCCCGCTCAAGCTGTAGTCGCCGACCTCGCCATAGCCTGTCCATTGAAGCGAAGACCGGCCCGGTTGGAAGGTGTAGGTGACACTGTCACGCACCGCTGGCTCCACCACGGCTTCGGTCTCCACCAGTGCCGTTCCTTTCCAGCGCTTGCCGTTCGCATCCTCCACGATGTAGTACCATAGGGCATCGCCACCCGTGAGGGTTTCCTGCCGGCGCCAACTGGTGGGATCCGTGTACACGACACCGGCCTTGAGCGCCGCGCTGGGGCAATCGTAGACCTGTGCGAACTGCTCGGGCGTGTCGGCCAAGCGATGGTACCAGCCCGCATCGGTCCATACGAAACTGCCGAACTCGATCAACTTCACATCACCGACCACGGAGCGGATCGTGGTGTTGTGCTTCCACACGTACATGCTGTCCTCGAAAACGGCGTTCACCGGGTTGGGGTCGTGGGCGCCGACCAGCCCAACCGGCAAGCCGCGGAGGAGCTTCGGTAGGAGACGGTCGGCTTCAGTGTCATCGGCTTCGAGCGCGGGTGTTGGCCCGGGTGATGGGTTGCTGTTCTGCTGGCAGGCTGTCTGGAGCAGGAAGAGGATCAGAAGTGGCAGCAAGATGTTCGTGGTGCGCATGGCGTGGTGTGTTGAGGATGCAAAACAGCCTCTTTCTGAAGCCTTCATCGCCCCGGAACCGGTTGTGGGACCTGCGCGATGACCCCTTGATATTCAGTGACTCAGGAGAAAGTGGGTCGTGCCTTCCCGGGCTTTGGGACCCGACGGGATGGTTCAGGCCTGCGCAGCGCGTTCCACCCACTCGCTGGGAGAACATCCTACGTGATCCCGGAACGCGCGGTTGAAGGTGGATTTGGCACTGAAGCCTGCATCCAGCGCCAGCCCCAACAAGCTCTTGGAACGGTGTTCTCCTTTGGCGATGGCAGCCTTCACCGCCTCCACGCGATAGCCGTTCACCCAGGTGAGGAAGGTGCGCCCGGTCCCGCTGTTGATCGTGGAGGATACCAGTTTGGCCGGGAGCATCACCGCTTGCGAGAGGTCCACGAGCGTGAGGTCGGGCTGGCGGTAGAGCGCCCGTTGTTCCATCACCGTGGCGATGCGCGCGAGCAGCTCGGGATCGAACCTGGCCGCTGTGGGCTGCTCGGGAAGGTCCATCACCTCCACAGGTAGGGTGGTTGGTCGAGGTTCCGCTACACCCGCTGCCTCATTCTTCGGTGGGACGGTCGTGGATGGTGCATCGGCCGCTTGCACCACACGGACCACTTCCACTTGCCGATACCCTTGCCAACCGATGGCGCAAACGATCAGCAACTTCAACACGTCAGTGGGCAGAATGATGCCGGTACTGTGGAAAGCGTCCGGCACGAGGCCGAGTGTGATCGCCACCGCGGCGAACACGGCGAAGAGCAGGATCAAGCGATGGAGCCACTGCATCGCCACCGGACGTGTATCGGAGAATTGGGCCTCCGTGATATCACGCCAACGCTCCAAGGTGCGATGCGAAAGCAGGAGGTAGATGATCAGCCCCAGTTGGCTTCCCCAGAATAAGAAGGGCTTCAACAAAGGCTCATACGTCCCTATCCAGAACTGGTACTTGTCCGCATCGTTCAGGAAGAAGGCAGCACCGTGCACGGCAAGCTGTATCAGTCCCGGAGCCATGTGCGCAAGGCGGCCCCACCAAGCGGGTAGGCGATGGTCCAGCATGCGCAGCACATAGAACCACAGCAAGGGTCCGATCAGTAATTGCCCATTGATGGGGATGAAGTAGAGCCATTGGTTGCGTTCGTACACGCCCGCTTCCAGCAACAGGTTGTGGGTGAGCGAACCCATGAACACCACCACCAGTGCGCTCAGCCATTGGTTGGCCGATCGGTGCTTCCGCTGCGCAAGCAGGATACCCAGGGTGAGGACACCTGAGATGAGCGCGATGAGCAGCAATGCGATGGCCACGGGCCGAAGGTCGGAAGTCTGCGCGTGCGGTACATCGCATCCGAACACATCGTCCCCAGGGGTGACCTCGCACGCATTGACCGGTCTTAAGGACGACCTTTGTTTTCCTCTTGCTCGCTCGATCATCATGCGTTCATCGATCCTTTCGCTGGCGGCTTTTGCGCTGTGGGCCCTGGCTCCGGCCATACACGCTCAATCCTTCGACCTCGAGCAGTTCGATCAACTCTTTCGGCCGCGCCTGCGGCTGGATGCACGCTACACGCCTGGCGTAGCGTTCACCGATCGGCCTGGCAGCTTCGAGGAGCGCGGGGCAACGGGTGTGCTCACCATTCCGCTGTGGAAGAAGTGGACCGCCGGTGTGGAACTGAACCTGCTCGGCGATACGTGGAAGGACCTGTTGAAGAACAGTGTGCGTGTGCGCGCCTCGCAAGTGTTGCTGAACGCCCGCTACACC
>JALOLX010000061.1 GCA_025455765.1 Flavobacteriales bacterium
CGCACAGAATAGGTGTCGTACGAGAACCCGTTCTTCCGCAACTGCACATTCATCCCGGGACCAGTGGAGAGGTACAGTACGGCCTGGTTCGGCCTTCCGAACTGGTCGTGGACCTGCCCTTTGTTGGCCGTAAAGCCTTCGGAATTGGCCTTGGTCGTGAACGGCAGCGATGCGAGTGCTACAAGGGCAATGCTCAGGGCGATCTCGAGGATCCTGTTCGGGGTGCGCATGGCGCTGTTGGTTGAGGACACGAAACAGCATCGATCCAGCGCACCGGCAAAGGGCTTCCGAGCAAGCGGTCAGGATCCAGAGGGAACGGGTCAACCCGCCAGTGCCTTCAACACCTCTTCACGCTTCCGACGGCTCACTTCAAGCCGCGCTTGGTTCTTGAGCACCACATGCCCGTCATCCAAGTGGGTGATCTGGGCCTTGTTGACCAAGGTGCTGCGATGGACACGCAGGAAACCGATCGGCGCCAGCATGTCTTCATAATCCTTCAATGTGCGCGCAGAGATGAAACGCCGACCGTCGGACGTATGCAGCTCGGTGTAGTTGTCGTCCGCCGTACAATGGCTCAGTTCAGCGGGGGATACGAAGTAGGTGCGGTCCCCGGTGGTGAGCGTCAGCTTCAGTTGTTGCTCGTTGGACTGGCGGAGGTTCTGCAGGAACTGTTGCTGCACCACCTTCCGATCGGCATTCGGGTGCCGCTGGTGGTAGCGTTGAAGGGCCGCCGCCAACTCGTCCGGTTGCACCGGCTTCAATAGGTAGTCCAACGCACTGAAGCGGATGGCTTGGATGGCATAACGCTGGAAGCCGGTGCAGAAGATCACCTCGAACGGCCAGGAGCCGAGCTGCTGCAGAAGGTCGAAGCCGCTGCCGCCGGGCATTTCCGAAGCCGCTGCCGCCGGGCATTTCCACGTCGAGGAAGAGCAGGTCGGGTGCTTGTAACGTGATGCGTTCTTGTGCAAGGGAAATGGTCCCCGCTTCGCCGATCACGGTGACATCTGGATATACGGCGAGCAACGAACGCAGGTAGTCCCTGTTCGTCGCATCGTCATCCACGATCAAGGCCGTGATCATTCCGTTGAACTGGTCCGGCAAGATAGCGGACCGAAGGCCTCACAGCAGCAGGGTGACCCGCGTGCCGATGGGGGAGCCGCCGGTATCGTGCAGATCCTCCACCTGAACGGCGCGCTCACCGCCCAAGCGCCTGGTCAGCAGCAGCAGTCGTTCTTGCGTGAGTTGCATGCCCAGCGAGCGGTGGTCCTGCTTGATCGCGTCAGTGGCACTGCTCGCTTTCCGGCCTACGCCATTGTCGGTGATGGTACAGCGTACACGATCACCTGCATGGTCGAAGCGGACATCGATCCGGCGCTCCCCTGCCTTGTCCGACAATCCATGCAGCACTGCGTTCTCCACGAAGGGCTGCACGATGAGGGCGGGGATCTCGGCATCCTCATCCAACAAGGTCGGATCGACCTCCACGGCAAATGCCAGCCCATCGAGCCGCACGGCCTCCAGCTTTAGGTACTGTCGCAGGAAGTCCACCTCGTCCTCTACACTCACCCGGTCGTCCACGCTGTGGTCGAGCACCTGGCGCAACAACCGCGCGAATCCTTGCAGGTAGCCCAGCGCCTCGATCTGCTTGCCGGCCTGTGTCATACGGGCCGCACTGCTGATGCAGTTGTAAATGAAGTGCGGGTTCATCTGGCTGCGCAGCAACTTCAGCTCCAGCAGGCCATTTATCTCGGTGATCTCTGCGTTGCTGTTGGCGAGCTTGCTGTTCAGGTCTTCGAGCAGCAGCGCATGCTGCCGTTTCTGGCGGTAGTTGAGGTAGAAGAGCAGTGCAGCGATGGTGGCGAGGGCTGCGATGACCGCGATGCCGACCAGGCGCTGCCGGTTGCGGCGGATACGCTCGGCCTGTTCGCTGTTCTGCGCGCGGAGCAAGGCATTGTCCTTTTCCTTGCGTTCGGTGTCGAAGGCGGTACGAAGGCGCGCAAGCTCCCGTTGCGTGTCGGCACCCTGCACACTGTCCTTCAGGGCCAGGTACCGTTCCATCTGGGAGAACACCGCATCGGCATCGCCTTGAGCGCGCCCCAGTTCGGCCAAGCTGAAGGCATAGTTCATCTCCAGTTCAGCGTCCCCTGTACCTGCCACAAGCGCCTGCCCTGTTCGCAGTGCTTCCGCTGCTTCCTTCGTTCTTCCTGCCCTCAGGTGAAGAGCCCCCAAGCTGCGCAGGACATAGGCAAGGTCCGTGGTGCTGTGCAAGGAGTCGTAATGCGCGCGTGCTGTGCTATACGCGTTCAGCGCAGCGGCAGGGTCGCGCGGTGCCAGCAGGTCGCCCGTGTTCTCCCAGGCAATGCCCTGTCCCTGATGATCGCGCAGCGCTTCGAACATGCTCGCCGCTTGTTGCATCTGGTCCAACGCTCGGGTGGTGTCACCCAGTTCACGGTACGTGTTCCCGATGGCGACCGTACAATTGGCTTGCTTGTTCTTGCGACCCAAGGCCCGTTCCATTTCAGCCGAACGCTCCAGGAACTCCAAGGCCTGCTTCAAGTCACCCGTCTTCCGGTAGGCAATGCCGATGGAATAGAGCAGGATGGAGGTGCTGGCGCTATCGTCGGCCTGCTCGCTGTGCTTCAAGGCTTCAAGAAAGTGGCTCAGCGCGCCCACCTGGTCGCCATGTTTTTCGGCCACCCAGCCCTTGTTGCTCAATGTCACTGCGATGTGCTCGGGTCGGCCGGCCTTGCGGAACAGGGCCAGTGCAATGTCCAGATGGTGGTCTGCACTGTCCAGATGACCTTGTTGGGCCTCCAGCCAGCCCAGGTTGTTGTGCGCATCGCCGAGGGCTCGCCTGTTGCCGATGCGGGTGGCCAGCGCCAGTGCTTGGTCACCACACAGCCGTGCACTGTCCGGATCCGCGTGGATGAGGTTGAAGCAGAGACGGGCCAGGGCATCGGCACGGAGGGTGTCGTTGGTGGCCCCCTTCAGCTCGGACCGGATACCCGGAACCAGCGAAGCGTCCTGGGCCCAAAGGACCGCCGGGAGGGAGAACACAAAGGCTTGGAACAGCAGGCGCATAGGGGTGAAAACAGAAAAGGCCATCCGAAGATGACCTTTTTTGCGGACCGGACGGGACTCGAACCCGCGACCTCCGCCGTGACAGGGCGGCATTCTAACCAGCTGAACTACCGGTCCGACTAACTCGGCCTTGCGGCTGAGCGGGTGCAAATGTAAGGGTCTTTTTCAGTTGTGCAAAACGTTCTGCGCAAAGCGTGCTTCTACTCTGGCAGGCTACCCCATCAGGGCTCCACCACCACCCGCTCCTGCAATACGTCCTCTGCGGTGTGAACGACCACGATGTACATCCCAGCGGGAAGACCGCTCAGGTCAAGTTCCAACCGCTCGCCCTGTGCCGATCCATGGTAGACCCGGTTGCCGGCACTGCTGAGCAGCTCCACCTCCAAGATGGTGCCCGGCCCTCGAAGCTCCACATGGAGCTGACCACGCGTGGGATTCGGATAGGCCAGCAACCCCAGCTCGGATGTACGGCATTCCACTGGTATGGACCGGAACACGGTACGTGTGCCATCCAGGTCGATCTGCGCCAACCGGTAGTATGCCAAGCTATTTACAGGGTCCTCGTCCAACGCTTCATAGTGGAGCATGCTGCTGCTTTGGCCTGCAGCTTCCACCGTCAACAGCGCTTCCCAGTCATCATGGTCGTGACTACGTTCGATGATGAATTCAGCGTTGTTCACCTCTGTGGCGGTACTCCAGCTTAGTATCACATGACCCGATACGCACTGCGCTTCCCAGGCCACCAGCTCAATGGGCAGGGGTGTGGTGTTCAGGCAGATGGTCTGCTCGTTTATCCCCTTGGCATGGCCGTCCAACGCGCCGCCTGACCAAATGTCCGTAACCGCACTCTGCACACATTCACTTTGTGTGAGCATGGCCTGCTCGCTGCCGTCGTGATGGCCCCCGGTGAAGATATCCTCGGTCAATGGCAGGGGGCATTCCACCTGCACCAGTCCTGCAGATGAGGTACCATCGTTCACTCCTCCGTTGAACGGATGGAGCTGCAGGTCCACGACACATTCCTGTTGGAACAGACCCGCCACCGCAGCACCATCCTCTGCGCCGCCCCGATAGGGTTCCTCATAGCCGCTTACACTGCAATCTTGAACGATCAGGAGGCCATAAGCAGCACCACTGTTGCCACCGCCACCGAATAGTTGGGTAAAGGGTTGGATGGAGCAGTTGCTTTGGAGCAGTTCGCCGCCAGCTGTGCCCGTGGTCATCCCCCCCTCGAACATCCCTCCCGACGACTGCGGAGCGCAGATGTCCTGGACCAATTCTGCGGTTGATCCGCCCACCTGCGGGCCGCCACTGAACTGGCTCCAACTGGTGGACACCGTCAGTGAGAGAACGATGAGGATATGAAGCCCCCGTATCATCGGTGGCACTTAGAAGCTGCGCACGCCACGGCCACCATTGGTCCGCTGTCGGTCCCGATTGGCGTTGTTGGTCATCACACTGCGGTCGCTTACGCGAAGCACCGTGGTCCCATTGAACCAATCGCCACCGCGGCAGACGCCACCACCCTGGCCTCCGCCCAGCATCGGCCAACCAGCCGTATTGGCATTGCCATTTGTCGTAAGCAGGCCATCACCGTTCTGGTCGGTGAACGCAGAGTAGTTGGAAAGGTATCCGCCCACGCATTGCTCAGCCAAGTTACCCGATAGCTCCATGATGCCATAAAAACTGCCCCCCGATTGGTACCGGGTGGTACCCGTGCCCGCCGCAAAACCGCAGCGCAATGGACCCTTCGTGCCGGTGTTGGCACCGTACGCGCACAGCCCATTGCCGGCAGCCGTTGACACTTCCGCACCCGTCCCTGCATTGAGCAGGGCGCCAGATTCTGCCTGGAGCAACATGGTGTTGGACCACGCATATTCGTTCGGATTGGCGCCGGGCACAGTGCCGCGGCAGGCTTTCTCGTACTCGAACTCGCTCATGGGTCGGAGTGCGGCCCAGTCCAGATAGGCCAGCAGGTCCGTCCACGATAGGAAGTTACAGGCGATGTTCCCGCCATCATCCGATTCGGCGAAGGTGCCATTGTTGTTCAGGTCACAGCCATATACCGCAGCTTGTACGCCCGGTACTCCTGGGGTTTTGATGCGGATACCGTTCCGACTGGCGTTCACCTGGTTCACCATCAGGGTGCCTGTTACGTTCTGCGGGGGAATGCTTGTACGCGTGAATTGCTGTTCGTACGTGAGGCAGTTGAGGAAGCTCGCATAACTGTCCTGGCTGATCTCGTACTTCATCGCATAGTAGTTGCTCCAGCCAATGGGAAACGTGTTCGGCAAAGGCGCAGTGGAGCCCCAATTGGGATGGGTGTAGTTGCCAGCGGTCCCCAATCCACTGGCCTGCAATGCTGCCGTAATGAGCAAGGGGAAGGCGGAGTTGCCGCTGTAGAATGGATAGGTGCTTATGCCGTCACCAGCGAAAAAGTCACCCTGAGGTACGCTGACCATCTCGATACCGAACACCTGAAAGTTGTCCGTACCATTGGCCGGGGTCTGTAGCGCCAGTGTAAGCGAGGTGGCGCCGATGTTGCCGAAGCCCAGCGCGCTGCGGCGTACGAACACCCCCATTCCGTCCGCTGCCGCATCCACCTGCAAGGGGCTGCCCACTGCGTGTGCGCCACTGTTGGTGTTCACCGGTGCATGCATCCACAGGTTATCCGAGCAGGATTGACGCTTGACGAACACCCATACCGCATCCCAGTTGGCAGGACCGAGGTTGGTGTTCCAGCTGTTGTCCCAACTGATGTCCACTTGCAACGCGCCACCGGATACGGTAGGGTTGGTGATCACCAGGTTGTTGGCCTTCAAGCCCAGGGCCGATATGCTCAAGAGTACAACGGTGAGCGCATGGGCGGCGTTATGGGTTCTATGCTGCATGGCGTAGTTGATCGGAGGACCGGACCTTACATCAGTAAAGCGACTGCTATGCGGAAGGGCCGATCGTGTAGGTGCATTTGGCGAACCGTTCTACGCTAACGGCGGCGTCTCTGTTTCATTCGTCGATAAAAAATCGCACTTCGTCGAGGCGGCTTTGGCGGAGGTCGGATCAGTGGCGATCTTGTGTTCCTTGCTATCCCGGCCACATGCTCCATCAGCTTTCGGCCGTCGTATCGTTCGTGCGCCCTTACCTTTCAGCGTGAACCGCATAGCCATGAGGTCCCTGCTCTTCTTCGTTGTACTGCTGCGCATCCCCGCAACAGCCCAGCATTTTCAACACCTGAGCTTCGTGGACCAGCCTTTAGGCCCTCCACCTGTGGAATGGGTTTGGGCCTTCAGTGAAGGACTTGCTCCGATCATCACTTCAACAGATGGAGGGGAAGGACTACAGGCTTTGCATATCCAAGGGAACTTCTCCACTTCAAAGGCTGGTTACATGGTGCAGCGCGACACGTCGCGGTACCCCGGGCTTCAGGCCCTTCGGGTCACTACTCGGGTCCACGTGAAGACAGGCGCGCCCAGCGTGGAGTTCTTCGCTTACACGACCACCGCGGAAGGCAATACCCTGAATTACCAAATGGCCCGCGCCGAAGCAGCCAATGGATGGCAGGACCTTGCGTTGACGTGTTGGGTCGATGAGAACGTAGGCATTCTGCGGATCGGCCTTCAGTTCAAAGGCGAGGTGGACCTGCTCGTGGACAGGTTCGAGGTGGCCACGGCGCCACGCGCTACTGCGCCCCTCGCCCCAGCGCTAGCGAACTACACGGAGGAGTTGCTCACCTTGGTCGAAGCGCATTCGCTGGTCCGCAGTTCATTGAACATGTCTGCTCTGCGCGATGATCTTCACCAACTCCTGGCCGGTGGCACCAGTGTTGCCGACCTGCAGCCGGTGGCCAATTTCTTCTTGAAGTCCATCGACAAACACAGCTTCTATTGGAGCAAGGCCGAAGTGGATGCCTGGCGCGGAACGGATGCAGAAGGAGCGGAGGAACCAACCGGTGAAGCCGTATTCGACTTCCCGATCACCACCGGCCACATGATCGGTGAAGATGTGGCCTACCTGAACATGCCACAGTTCAACTCCGGCAACCCGGCATGGGATACGTATTTCGCAGACACCTTGCATGGGCTGATCCGCGCCTTGGACCGCCCAGGCATAAAGGGATGGGTGCTGGATCTTCGGCAGGACCATGGTGGTAATTGTTGGCCGATGCTGGCCGGTATCGGACCGATCCTGGGTACAGGTGTATGTGGGTCTTTTGGGGCAGGTGATGACCGGTCCGAATGGTCCTATAACGCAGGTAGCAGCATGATGGATGATAGCGCGCAGTGCACTGTCTCTGGGCCCGCCTATGTTCCACTTGATCCGCACCCGCGTGTGGCCGTGATCACTGGCCCCGGTACGGCCAGCTCCGGCGAAGTGGTGGCCGTGGCCTTCCGCGGTAGGCCCGATACACGCAGCTTCGGAGCACCCACAGCAGGATACTCCACTACGAACACCAACTTCGAACTCAGCGATGGGGCCATGCTCTTCCTCGCCACTTCGGTCTACGTGGACCGGGAAATGAACGCTTATGGAGAAGCACTACCACCCGACGAGCCCGTCGCTGACCGTGTGGACGGTGATGCCCCGTTGGAGCGTGCAGTGCAGTGGCTGCGAAGCCGATAACCTCAGGGCGCCTCGAATGATCTCGAACGGATGGCGCGCGCCGCTATCATTTCCCAGACTAGGCGCTCCGAAGAGAGGATACTGGAACCAGTAGTGTCCGGGGAAATTTAGTATAACACCGGCTGCGACCCCTTTGGGGTCGTAACTCCGTCATCACATCTCCATTCAACATGCTGTGACCCCTTCGGGGTC
>JALOLX010000062.1 GCA_025455765.1 Flavobacteriales bacterium
GTCCACCCACTGCCCGTTCACGTTGGGGTCGTAAAGCACGTCGTTGGTCCCGAAGTACTGGCCGTCGCCGTTCACCCAATAGTTGTTGTAGCCTGCTTCCACCTTGCCCTGCTGGCCGGTGTTGGGGTTCCAGGCGTTCTGTTCCCCACGGATCGCATCGATCGTTGCGCCTTGCATGCGGTCCATGCTGCTGTTGGTGCTGTTGTAGATGCTCATCTGTGAGTTGTTCACGCTGTTCACCATGTCGCGGTGTGCGGCCTGGCTGGCATCAAAGGCGACCTGGTTGCTGCGCATGCGGGCGTTGTGGGCGTTCCAGCTGGCCTGGTTGTTCTGCATCTGCTGGTTGTGCAGCGCCCATTGCTGTTGTTCCTTTTGTTGCGCCAGTTGCCGTTGTGCAGCGAAGTAGCCCGGGTTGTACCGCATGCCTCCCAACGCGTTCAACAAGGCGGCCTTCTCCCGCTCGTACGCGTTCTCCGCAGCCTCCAGTTCGGTGGTGTAGTAGCCCCAGTTGGCCATGTCGGCGCTGGCCAGGTTGAACCAATGCAACACCACGGCCAAACGCTTGTCGCCCCGCTTCCATTCGCTCACGTTCGCCTTGCACGTGCGCTGCACCTGACCCGATACGTACAAGGCGCTCATACCCTGCTGATCGATGCGTTCCACACCAGGGGCCGGAGACAGGCCCAGCAGCTGATACCCCTGTTGCTGTAGACGCGAGGCGATATCCTGCTGTACCACCTGCTCGGGAGCCACCGGCGCGCGCATGGCCTGCCCGCTGGCCCGATAGAATTGCCCCATTTCGCCGCCCACGAAGATGAAGTTCGCCGGCTTGCTGTTGCGCACCTTAAGTCCGGGTGCGGAGGCTGTCCAATCCCCGGTCTCCATCCCTTGTACGTTCCAGTGGGCGGGCAGGTCCAGTTGTACAAAGGGAACCTTCAAAGTGGAACTGTTCACTGTGTAGGTGCGCGTTCCTTCCGGCGCCGATCCACCACCCGGGAAGCCCGCCGATGCGAGCTGTTCCTGGCCTTGTTCATCGCTGAACGATCGGCCCGTCGCGGCCGCCACACGAGCCTCCAGTTCGCTCATTCCAGGGGTGGCTCGACCGTACTGGTCCGTGGTGGTCCCATCGCCTTCTCCACAGGCGATCAACAGGGTGGCAAGACCGGTCAGAAGAAGGGTGTGGCGGTTCATCGGTGCATGTGTTTCCCTTTCATCGAGGAAGGGTGCAGCATGTGAACAGTACACGAATAACTGGACGTCTTCGCCTATTGCGTTCAGGTCCTTTCCTGCCGGTATCCGTTCAACGTGCCACCCGATCCACGCACTTCGTGTGCTGGCGTGCTCAACACTGCGGAAGTACGGGCATCGCTGCACCCCATGCTGGTGTAACGCGAGATCGACCTTTATCAAAGGAGTACGCGCCTATCTCGTTGCTTCTTTGGCCAGATCGAACACCTCAACGCATCATGTACATCTTGGCCCTTGGGTAGTCCAACGAAAACCGTTCAAGGAGACCAAGTGCGTTTCCGCCAAGGGCGCCAACAACGGGCTTATCCATGAAATGCGTGGAGAGTACTTCGAAATTGCGCTTCTCGCGCACCGTGAACGTTACAGGTCCCACCTCTTGGCCACCGATCCGCATCGTTGGTACAACGATCATGTCTGCCCAAGGGCGAAATGAACGATCCGCTCGATCGTTCACCACCCAATGGGGATGGCGTGCCTGCCAGACCGTGAAGACACTGTCCGTGATGAAACTGGTCGCGATGACGGATCCCCCCTCTGTGCTGGCTTGGGCACCTGTATCGAGCAACAAGCTCAGTGTATCCCCATCGATCACCACGTCCACGCGTGGCAGATGATGCGTCGGTGCACCATGGACATCAACGGTGAAGAATATCGGTATGGAATCCACGGGCGGATCCTTCAGCGTGTTCCCTACCTCGAGTGTTCCGTCGCGATGATCGAATTGCCAGCAAAGCCCAGCGAACCAGCCCCGACCGAGCATGCCATCGGTAGTGGGTTGTCCATCTTTGACAAAGTGAAGGTCACGCACCAGAGGAAGCGGGATATCATGTGTGCTGAACAAGGATCCGAGCTTGGTCCTATCCCATGCGTCCCGTCGGCGCGAAGCCTTTCCAATCTTTCGCACGCCTGAGGGATACAACGCGTTGATCCCACCGGTATCCAAGTAAAATGAAAGGGTGTCGCCTTCGGTGATCGGGACCATCAAGGTCACCAATCCGGCATTGTATCGGCAGGGCAACCGCTGCGGTCCGTAATTCTGCGCCGATGACCAGCTCCAAGCGAGAACCGACCACACTACGTATAGCGCTCTGAACAGCGGACTGCACATTACATGGTCCATTCTGCGGTTCATCGTTATGTACGTTCGGTCAGCGATCATCCAAGCCTTTGCCGGCCAATATCCGGTCGAGGTGCTTTTCGGTCCGTGCTTCCCGTGTGGTGCGCTGTTCGGCTCCGCAGAAGAACAACAGGTCAGGCGGGATGCGAATGTTGGTCTGCGGCATGACGCGAAAGATCGGGTGGCAGAGTTACACGAACGGTCGCTTCAAGCGCGAACAACTATAACGAGCTCGGCGGTCCATCCCAGGTTCATGATCTGCGAAGGGCACGGCTGCCGATGTGCTGACTGCTCTGGAGTGTCGACCTGCCTTCAAGGATAAATAGGCGGATGCTGTGCAAAAGAGGAGTATGAGCACGATCATCACGATAAGCAATGTTCGGCGAGTGCTATTGTTCATGATGTACTTCGGTCAGATCGATCTGGTCATCCATACCCTTTCCTGCCATGATGCGCGCCACGTGCTTTTCGATCCGCGCTTCCCGCGTTGCGCTCTGCTTGGCTCCGCCGAAGTACAACAGATACCCGCGCTGGCGACCCGGGGTCAATGCATAGAACGCCTTTTTCAAGGTCGGCATGGCCTTCAACTTCGCTGCGAACTCCTGGGGCATGTCGAACTCAGCGGTCTTCTTCAAAGGCACGTTCATGCCGGCTTTTTCCACCGCGATGGCCTGGTGGATATACGCCCTTAGCACCGGCATAAGCTGGATGATCTGGTGCTCGCTGGTGAACCGGATCTGCCGCGCGCTTTGCACGTTGGCGGTCTGTTGCACCAATAGCTTGTGGTCGTCCTTCAGCAGTGCGCCCTTGTGGAAGAGCAACGCGCAATAGTCCTTGAAGCCGTGGATCAGGAACACGTTCTTGCCCTTCAGGGTGTAGCACGGGTGGCCCCACTTCAACTCTTCTGCGAGACCACTTTCCAGTCCCAGTTCACGCAACCGGCCGAAGCACTGCTGCCAGGGGCTTTCCTTGTGGAAGAACCAGTCGACTTTGGGGTTGGGCGCGTTCATTATGCGAGACCTTATCAGGCTAATCTCCGCAAAAAAATGCGGAGAATAAGTGCGCTATTCTCCGCACGGTTCAAGCCTGTCTCCGATCACCGCCCATCGCCCCGCCTGGCCGATCGTCTCAAGGAACGGACCAACCAGGAAGAGATCAGGGTGTGCGAAGTGCGTTGTATGTGGCCAGCGTGACTGGATCCACCTCAGGTGGCCACGGCGGTTCCTGGCCTTGGGCGAGTTGCCAGCGACGTATCCAAGAGAACCCATATCGAGTAGTGGCTTCGGGGAGTGTGTACACGGGGTCGTTCAAGGCTTCATCCAAGCTGATGAACGTATAGCCCTCCTGCACGAACCAGCGCAGCAACCGATCCAGTTCCGATGCGTTCAGCGCATTGGCGTGGAGCAACAGGATATGCGGTATCTCTCGGCCCATCAGGGCTTGGGCCTGCTCTTCGTGGAAATGCACCACACGGGCCATGTAGTTGAGGTATTCCTCAGCGATCGCGCTCATCAAGCTGTCTTGTCCACGACGTCGGGCATGCTCGTAACAGAAGGCGTGGATGTACTCATCGTTGTCGAATGTCACCGGCGCAATGGTGTAACCGAGGCTGTCCAGAACTCCGTTCAGCGTATCACGCCGGCCAACGGTCGCCCCGGCTTGCAGGAACGGATGTCGGAAATATCGGAGTGTTCCTTGGCGGCCCGCGATCAAGGGACGAAGGTGTGCCTCTCCGCGCACGATATCGGCTGTGTAAGTACGTAGGTCGGTCGCGGTGGCACCCGGGTGTGAATAGGTGTGGTTCCCCAATTCCATCCCCGCGTCCAGCCATTGCTCCAACAGGCGGTACCGGTTGCTGTCCAGGTGATCGTGGACGAACAGCTTGTTCTCGTTCACGAAACCGATGGCAGGGACCTGGTGTTCGGTCAACGTCCGGAGCAGATCTGTCGTAACCTGTTGCCACGTGCCCTCAGCGCAATTGGCGCACGGCAGATCATCGATCGTGATGCACACCCGCTTGTTCTGCGCCAAGGCCATACACGGGGCGGCTAGCAGTACAAGGAAGATCCACCGCATGGGGACAAGATAAGTCCGGCTGGCTTCAGGTGAACGGTTACATTCGTTGGATGCAGCGCTCTTTTCTGCGGCTCATCCCTGCCTTGCTCCTGTTCACGTGCCTTGTGTTCCGTTCCAAAGGGCAGGATGGAGCGATCATCGAACGAACGCTGCATGTGTTCGCGGCTGATGTGGTGGACAACGTGCGCGCAGACCTGCCCAACGTGGATAGTCTGATCGGCAACGTGCTTGTCTCGCGCATCACGTACCGTTCCGATGGATCGAAGGTGAAGGGGTTCCTGATCGAACCGAAGGGTAAAGGTCCCCATCCTGTGGTGATCTTCAACCGAGGGGGGAACCGTGAATTCGGGAAGGTGAACGACCAGCTCTTGTTGCGCTTCATGGTTCCCATGGCCAACTGGGGATACGTGGTGGCCGCCAGTCAGTACCGCGGGAACGATGGGGGGGAAGGGCAGGATGAGTTCGGTGGTGCCGATGTGAATGATGTATTGAACCTGTTCACCGTACTTGAGCAAGTCCCCTCGGCCGACACCGCGCGTATCGGGATGTTCGGCGGCAGTCGGGGAGGGCTGATGACCTACCTGGCGCTCACCCGCACCACTCGCCTGAAAGCCGCTGTTGTTCTGGCTGGGATGACCGATGCCGTGCGCAGCGTCACCGAACGACCCGAGATGGGGTCCAAGGTCTACGCCCAGATCCTGCCCGGTTACCACGTCGATCGCGATTCCGTGCTGGGGACGCGGTCGCCAGTTCAATGGGCGGAACGCCTATGTCCAACAACGCCCATCCTTATACTGCATGGCACAGCGGACTGGCGCGTTTCGCCACGGGACGCCATGGACATGGCCGATCGACTGTACGCACTCAAGCGACCCTTCCGGATGGTACTCTTCGAAGGTGGCGATCATGGCATCAGCGAATTCAGGGATGAAGCTCACCGCGCCACTCGCGTCTTTCTAGATCGCTACGTGCGCGATGGGTTGCCTTGGCCCGACATGGAGCCGCACGGGCGCTGATCAGCCGCTACAACTTCTCCCCCGGCAGCCGCGCCGCCTGCTTCAGCCAACTGATGAACTGCGCTTCATCCGGCAACGCACCCTCGAAGATGTCCAGGTAGCGTGGGTCCTTCTGCTTGCTGGTGCCCGGGGGCAGGGGATCCAACTGCGCACCTTTCAGAAAGGCCACCTTCACATACCTCGTCAGGCAATGGAACCCCAGGAACCAGGTCTCACCGTCCATTCCATAGAAGGGTGTGTTCCACTTCACCATCTTGTGTACTCCGGGAATGGCTGCGGTGATGGTGTCGTCCAACCAACGGCCAACGTCCTGCTTCCAGCCCGGCATGGCGGAAATGAACTCCTGTACCACAGCATCCCCTTGTCCCTTCGCGATCTGTGGGTTGCCGCCGGAGAGCAGCTTCACCGGGGCCTTGGGGCGTTGCTTCTGCGTTGCCATGGAGCAAAGATGATCGTGCGATGCATACACGGCCGGAGCACTTCATCTTTGCGACATGCTGGCCCTCCCCCTGCCCGAATTCCCCACGCTGCATACGCCCCGCATCCTGCTGCGCGAGCTGTTAGTTACAGATGCTCCTGCGCTGTTCGATCTGCGTTCCGATCCGGAGGTGATGAAGCTGGTCTCACGCCCCCTCATGACCCGACCAGAGGAGGCCGATGCCTTGGTGGAACTGATCCGCACCAACCAGGCGAATGGCACTTCCATCCACTGGGCCATGGCCATCCACGGCCAGCCTGCGCTCATCGGGCTCATCGGCTATTGGCGCATGCAACCCGAACACCACAAGGCCGAACTGGGCTACATGCTCGCTCGTTCCCACTGGGGACAGGGCCTGATCAGTGAAGCCATTCACGCTGTGGTACGCTGTGGCTTCGATACCCTGCGTATGCACCGCGTGGAAGCCATCACCGCCCCCGCGAATCACGCTTCCCGACGCGTGCTGGAGAAGAACGGATTCATCCAGGAAGGCCACTTCAAAGAGGACCACCTCTGGCAGGGCCGCTTCGAGGACAGCATTCATTTCGGGCGTATCACCGATGTCGCACACAACTGACCGATCCGACAACCACCCCATGGCCAAAGCCCAACTGAAGACACAGGCTACCACTGACCCCGTGGAGGCCTTCATCGTCAAGCAACCCGAAGCCATCGCAGCCGACTGCCGAACGATCATCACGCTGATGTCGAAGGCCACTGGAGAGGATCCCCAAATGTGGGGAGCCAGCATCGTGGGCTTTGGTCGTTATGCGTACACGTATGATACGGGCCGCGAAGGAGAGTGGTTCCTCGCTGGCTTCAGCCCCCGCAAAGCCAATACCACGATCTACATCAGTGCGGGCATCGAAGGCCACGAAGCGTTGCTCACCAAGCTTGGCAAGCACACCACGGGCAAGAGCTGCCTCTACATCAAGAAGCTCAGCGATATCGACCCCAAGGTGCTGGAGCAGCTGATCGTGAACGGCGTGAAGGCCCTGGCGAAGCAGCGCGTAAAGTAGGGCTCCTCACTCCTCCACATAATACCACGTCGTGCGACAGATCAACCCGCAAGGAGTGTCCGACACGACGCTGAGCCCGCGCTTGCCCTCCGCGGTGCGAAAGGGGAGCACGAACTCCCGGTCGATGAACAGCATGGTCCGATCGCGGGAAGCTGGCGCGCTGCCGTCACCGCGCGTCACGGCGCTCATCCCGCCATGCTGCGACAGGGTCCAGGCCAAGCGATAGCCGCTCACGGGACCGACCGCCGTGTCGCCCAGCTCAGCCCACTGAAGGCCGTTCAGGAACGCTGCGAACCCAGCGCTGTCCAACGTATCCACGGGCATACCGTAGGGTACGGTCTCCACCGACCGAACTGCGGGAATGGTTGATACCTGTGCACGTGCCACGTCGACCAGCAACAGCACAGAGGCACAAAGAAGGATGCGGTATATGGTCATGAAGTGCTGTACACACATCCTCCTTCAAGGTTCGATCCGCATCGATCCTGCGGGTGCTCGGGTATTTATTTCCGCCCGATCGTCGGGAGGGGGGCGCAATGGTCGACCTTTGTACCATCAATGCCCCGGTGGTTTTGCCGGGGATCAACAAGTCCGCCACACTGGTGGGCGCAATCAGTAAGTCAATGTCAAGCGGTACAGTGAAGTTCTTCAACACGGAGAAAGGTTTTGGTTTCATCACCCCCGACGAGGGTGGTAAGGACGTGTTCGTCCACAAGACCGGCACCCGTCAGCCCCTCTACGAAGGTGACAAGGTCACCTTTGAAGTAGAGAACAGCCCCAAGGGCCTCAACGCGGTCAACGTGACCAAGGCCTGAGGATCCCCCTCTCGCAACAACAGCGAAGCCCCCCGAGCGATCGGGGGGCTTTGTCGTTCCAGATAGGCTGTGAGCGCTGGTGTACTGGTTCGCACCTCCTCAGGCCACCGTGCCCAAGTGCCGCAGCCGCAATACATGCGAACGCAGTGCTTCGGCCATGGTCCGCTTCACATTGTACGGTATGCCGAACTCCGCCGCGGTGCTTTGTACGATGCGCGCGATGGCGGGGTAATGCAGGTGCGAGATGGCCGGGAACAAGTGGTGCTCCACCTGGTAGTTCAGACCGCCCGTGTACCACGTCAACCAACGGCTGCCCGGCGCGAAATCCGCCGTGGTCAAGAGCTCATGAACGGCCCAGTCGCTGTGGATGACACCGCCGGCATCCTGCATCGGCTGCTGCGCGCCTTCCACCACATGGGCCAGCTGGAACACCGTTCCCAGGATGACACTGCACGTGAAATGCATCACCACGAAGCCCGTCAACACCTGCCACCAGCTGAAGTCCGTCAGCCACATCGGCAGACCGATGAACACCAGCAGATGAAGGCTCTTCACCAACACCATCACGGCCAGGTCGCGCCCGTAATGTCGGCCTTTGTACCGCGCGTCGCCACTGCGGGCAATGCGGCGTAGGGTGAAGAAGTCGTTCCCCAGCTTCACCAGGGTGAGGAGGCCGTAGAAGAAGAAGGCATAGATGTGCTGGAACCGATGCACCCGCCGCAATGGAGCGTGCTCGCTGAAGCGCAACAACGCCGGTGGGTCGATGTCCTGGTCCACGCCGGTGACGTTGGTGTGGGTGTGGTGCGCACCGTTGTGCTGCACTTTCCAGGTGAAGGCATCGCTGCCCAGCACGTACATCGTACCGCCCAACAGGTCGTTCACCCAAGTCCTGCCCGAGCTCGCCCCGTGCAAGCCATCGTGCATAACGCTCATACCTACGCCCGCCATGCCCACACCCATCAACATGGCCAGTGCCAGGGCCCACCACGCCGACATCGGTACCAACAGCAGCACCACTAGGGGCGCGAGGAAGAGGGTCATCAACAGCACCACCTTGGGCACCAGCCGTGCATCGGCCTTGGTACTGATGCCAGCGGACCGGAAGTGGGCCTGTACGCGCGAACGGACCGTGCCGCTGAAGCTGCGTTCATGTTCGGTGCCGATGTAACGAAGGACGGGGAAGGACATGGCTCGTGTGGTTCGTGTGGGATGCCCGCTCAGGTACGCGCGCTGCGCATCTGAGCAGGAGCTGTGGGGTGATGGAAGGGGCTCAGGGAAGGATGACGGCAGGGTCCACCACACACGCATCGGGATAGCGCTCCTTCCAGTAGGGGAACTTGTCCATGCTCTTGATCAGCACGATGGTGCGCCGGTCCAAGCGCACGCGGATGCAGTCCACTTCGGCCTGCGCCGGTCGGTGAAGGATCTTCTCCTTGGCCATGGTCAGTGTGGCCGGTTGCTGTGTATGGCCGCGTGTAAGCTTTGTGCGCACCAGGCAACGAGCTGCTGGAGAAGGCTGCGCTGCTGCACCAGCACGATGGCTACAGGCGCAGCGCGGTGAATGGTCCTGCCGGTGCGCAGGGGAATGAGCGAAGTACGTACATGGTCCATGGCAGAGGCTCTTGCGAGCGGATCGGTGTTCCTCCCGGGGAACGGTTCACGCCAGCACCACAATGGTGTTCGCGCCACTTCGGGATCGCCGATCAGAGGACCATTGCAGCGCTGTGTTCCAGCAGGGCCCTTGATGTTGGCCCACAACGTCTTCAGAACACCCGGCGAGTGACACCGGGCACGGTACAAAGGTACGGCCCTTCGCAGTCTTCAGAACACCCGGCGAGTGACACCGGGCACGGTACAAAGGTACGGCCCTTCGCAGGCGTTCGGTGCGGAATATTGGTCAGATGGGTCGAACAGCCAAATGGGATGCACCTCGGATATCCCTATCGGCGCTCCGGAGAGCATTCGTGCTGGCAGGTACGATCCGCGCTGCCATCAGGTCGTGCTGGTGTTCGCTTCGGCTCGGTGCAGGCCAAAGGGATCCTCTGGACCGTCAATGCCCCTGGCGCGCAGGTCAGCCGCAAAGCCCAGCCGCTCGCGCAGCCACCGCAGCACGCCCACAGGAGCCCACCGGTGCGGAACGGCTGCCCAAGGGGTGTGGGCTTCCATGTGAACGGTGATCAGTGGCAGCAGCCCCAAACCGTTCAAGGGGGCCAACGCCTGTTCTGCGCGCCACACCAGCTCGCCTTGCGAGTAGGACCTTCGGAACAAGCCCCGCCGCCGTTGTACGATGGAACAGAAGGCGATCGATCGGTCCGCGTTCACGGTGTCGATGCGGATAAGGATGTTGCGGCGCGCGCACTCGCTTGCGTTGGCTTTCAAATGGCGATCGCTCGCCACATGATCGGAGAACGTAGTTGATCTTCGTTTCATGGTGAATGGGACGGTGTTACGCCCGTATTTCAACAAAGTCGGGGCCTCCACAGCCCCATGCTGCCAAGGCCCCTTCCTCTGTTACTGCCCGTGAGGGCTGGTCAGCTTCAAAGCTCCGTGATCATCTTCTGCACGTCGGCCTCGCTCTTGCCGAGCTTGGTCTGCAGGCGCGCTGTGAGCTCACCTTCCTTACCTTCCGTGAAGTGCAGGTCGGTGTCGTTCAGTTGTGTGAACTTGTTCTTGAGCTTCGTCTTCTTGTCGCCCCAGGTGCCGGCGATGATCTTGAAGGGCGAGGTGTGGGTGGTCTTCTTGAGGTCTTCCATGATCGTTCAATGTTCTGGCCGGTCGATCGGTGCGGTCCGCTTTGCAATTCCGACCTGTGGCAGTGATCCGAGCTCCCTGCCGGTCAGGCGGGGTTGGGGACTGCAGTTGATCCCGGGCCCGGGATGGCTGCACGAACGTGGATCACTGTGGGGGTCGGGGAAGCATCGTTCCCGCGATCGCCTGCCGCTTGAATGTTTCGCTCTGAGATCGCAGGTGAGCAGCGAAGGACTTATGTCCGTGTTTCGCCTTCTGTTGAAGACCACCTACAGGTCTTCGGAGATCCGGAAGCGGTGCCGGATACGGGTGCAAGGTAGGCGCTGTGGATGCCTTCCCGACATATGCGCAGAACTATCGTTGCAGCGCTGTTGATCATTCCACCCGCTCGGAGGGTACCAGCCCTGTGGGTGCTTCCCAGTGTAGCACGGCATAGTGCCCACCGAAGAAGCGGGTGCAGCACACCGGCATCTTGAAGCACTGCTCAGGCGGGTCCTTCAAGAAGGTCATGAGGTCCGCGCCGGTGCCGCGTGACGACCAGGTGCCGCCCTCGCAGGTCTCGTTCCACACCAAGCGGTATGCGC
This sequence comes from Flavobacteriales bacterium, assembly GCA_025455765.1. Classification (GTDB taxonomy): domain Bacteria; phylum Bacteroidota; class Bacteroidia; order Flavobacteriales_F; family PHOS-HE28; genus PHOS-HE28. The sequence goes on from JALOLX010000062.1 coordinate 11,102, forward strand.
GCAGGTCCGGCAGTGGGCCGATGTTCAGTGTGGTCGCCGCCATGGCCGCACCGAACCGGGCGAAGTCGGCGCTGTCTGGAGAGGTCTGCTGCATCCGGCCCTCAATGCGTTCGAAGCGGTGGACCCGTTCATCCCACTACTATCGGTATCGGGCGGCTAAGGCCAGTAGCCCGAAGACCACGGTCATCGTGGGAATATGCAAGGCAACTAGGTTCGCATGGTATCACATGGCACACCAGCCACAGCATCCGGTCCGATACGACCGTGGTGGATCATGATCACATCACGCCTTCGGACCGCTCACCGTTCAACGCAACGACCACCACCGATCCGTTGCGTCATGGTGGCGGGTGCCCCTGAGCAGGCTTCTAGTTCTTCACGATGCTCATCACTTGAACGCCGCTACTTCCGGTGGCACGCACGGTGTACACGCCAGCGCTGAGCGCGGAGATGTCGATGACGCCGTTACGGTCGCGCACGGATACCTGTGCCACCTCCTGGCCTTGCGCGTTGTAAAGCGTGACCAGCTCGATGGCCTCGGAGGACTGGATCCGCAGCACATCATCAGCCGGGTTGGGGTAGATGGCGATGGTCGGCTCCTTGGTCGCGCTCACGCCCGTGCCGATATCGTTGATGATCACCGTGTAATCCTCCACTTGGCCGAAGAAGTAGCTGAAGCAGGGGTCGACCGGGGAAGCTGCGTCGGTCTTGATGATCCGCATGCGGGTCACGCCGGTCAGTGCATCCAAAGGAACGCTGATGGTGCCGCTGGCAGCCTGTCCATCCAGGCCGGTGGAATTCTCGATGCTGCCGATCTCGAACATCTCCTCGGCATTGTTGAACACACCGTCCTGGTCGAAGTCCACGAAGGCGGTGAAGAAGTTCACGTATTCGCCACCGGTGTAGCCTTCCAGGGAGATGGGATAGTTCGCAGCAGCGTTCATGGGCACTTCCACGTCCAGGAAGAACTCATGGGCGGGGGCCGTGGCGTCCACGGTGGAGACATGGTCCACTCCGGCCACCACCATGCGGGTGATGGGCTCCACGAAGAACTGGATCTGCGGCGCGCAGAACTCGTCGCTCACGGTCACATTGAAACTGCAGAGGTTCACCAGGTTGCCGTCGCCATCCACCAGGTGATGGACGATCTGTGTGGTGCCGAAGGGGAAGGTGGAACCGGAGGCAAGGCCCTCGACCAGCACGAGTTCCACACTGTCCGGTGCATTTATGGAACAAGTGAAAGGAATCTCGTAGGTCACTTCGGCACTTGTCTCGCCCTGTGCAGCGATCACTTCGATATCGGATGGGCATTCCATGGAACAGGCTGCCGGCTCGAACAGCAGACTATCGAAGTACACCACCCAGCCATTAGCGGCGAACGGAGGCTGATCATCCCAGCCGGCCACATACTCCCCGTTCGGGGAAATGGCAATGGCCGTGCCCATCCGGTCGTTCGGCGCGTTGATATCGAGCCCGTTGATCAGCAGCACATCCCGCAGGAACCGCGGCTGGCTGCCCAGAGCGGGATGGTAGATGATGGCGTCGCGCAACAAGCTGCCGAACTCGCCGAACTTCTGCGTGTAGCCCACGGCAACGCCGGTGTTGGATACGCTGGTGAAGGTGGCCGCGATGTAACCAAAGGGAATGTCGAAGGTGGTGAACTCGTCCGTATTGCGGTCGTAGATGAAGGGCTGGTTATCGAAGTCGCCCACCATCACCGAAGAGGCATTGATGTCGTTCACTGCGTTGGTGCTGAACTGGGGCAGTGTGGTGCCGACCGGGATGATCTCCAGGTCCGGCGTGATGTACACCGGTATGCGTCGCGTGCCACCGCCCAAGCCCGCATCATCAGCCCAACCACCAATGGTACCATCGTTGGTGATCACATAGCCGGCCACCGCTTCATAGGCCGGGTCGAAGATCTCTGTGAGCACGCCGGTCTCGGTGTTGTACTTGAAGGTCCCGAAATCGCAGCAACCGATGGACATCTGGCCGGTGACCCACACGCCGTTGGGCGAAATGCTGTAGGTGCTGAACGAGGATTCCGACGGGATCGACGCCGGGAACCAGCCGATCGGTGTCCACACGCCGTTCTGCTGGTAACCCGGTTGCAGGATGAAATTCGGTTCATCCAGGAACATGGACCCGGCCACATCTCCGTTGTTGTTGATGGAGACCATCTCGACCGCCTCGGCCTCCATCGGGGTCCACACTTCGGTGGCGAAGTCGAAGTAGGCGCCACCGCTTACCGCTGTACCGTTGTCGTTGATGTCGTTGAAGCGACTGCCGAACGAATTGGCCAGGTAGTAGTCCATCTGCGCGAAGGTGGCAGCCGGAAAGACACACAGGGCGAAGAGGATGGACGTGATGGTGTAGCGATGTGTCATAGGGTCCGATCTAAGTGGTTCAGTGAAGATGCAGACCAAAGGTAGCCGATGCTGAGCGGAGATCATGGGGCGTGCCTTCATTCGCTGACCCGCTCGAAGAACCAGTACCGGTAGCGCACCAGCCCCGTGGCTGGTTCCCAATGCACCACGGCATAGCGCCCACCATAGAAGCTTGGACAACAAACGATCTCGCCGAAACGCGTCTCGGGCGGGTCCTTCAGGAACGTCGGCAGGTCGGTACCGCTGCCGCGCGCCAGAAAGGTCCCGCCCTCGCAGATCACCTCCCACACCAAGCGGTACTCGCTCAGTTCAGGCAGCGGACCGATGTCCGCCGTGGTGCGCGCCAAGGCCGCGCCGAACCGGGCGAAGTCAACGCTATCAGCCGGACGCGGATGCATGCGGCCCTCGAAACGCTGGAATAGGAGCGCGGGGTCAGCCTCGTGCCATTGAGCTGTGGTGTGAGGGGGCACAGCCAGGAGAAGGCAGAAGAGGAGTAACGCTCGCATGTACCTACCGGTACACCTTTCACCGTTCCTGGTTCAAAGCGCGGCCGAACTGCCTTCAAGCGACCGATCGCTCAGCCCTTGATGAACTTCTGCATGCCCCGGTTCACGCCGCGTTCATCCTGCAAGCCCACAAAATAGATCCCCGGCTGTAGCAGGGAAACATCGATCGGCTGGCTGGTCATGAAGTTGGCTTCACTATGCACGAGCGCTCCCGTCGCACTCCAGATGGTGAGTGCATACACGCTGCGGGGCGCATCGATCCGCAGGTGGTCCATGGCGGGTGACGGGAAAAGAGCGAAGTCCCTTTCTGCACTGATCCCCGCTTCATCCACAGCGGTCGCTACTCCCGGATTGAAACCGATCACGTTCCAGTTCCCGATGAATATGCTCGGCAGCACCTCCGTCTCCTCCCAATACAGGGTGTTCGTGATCAAGCAGGTAAGCCCCGAGACCGGATTGGAGATCAACAGGTTCACGAACATCGAGTCGGTGATGGGTACGGTATGGTCGAACAGGACCGAGCCTTGTTCGAACGCCGCACCTGATGTGGTGGTCTCGAACACGATCTCTCCTGAGGCAGTGGTCACCTCCCATTCACACACGTTCGCGTTTCCAGAGGGCAACAGGAAGAATCCAGGATGATACAATTGCACGTAGCTGGTATCAGAGGACGAAACGCTGACATCCACGAACTGGCACTGGCCGAAGGCTACGGAACTGGCAAGGAAAAAGGAGACGATGATGTAGAGTTGCTTCATGGGTTGACCGAAACGGGGTTCTTCGCGCTGACCCGAAGAACGGCCAGTGCGTTGCCTGTTCGATCACCGGAACGTTCGCATTGTTGGGATCCTGCGTCGCAGCCGCTAGGCGGTCGGGCACAACGGGGTAAGGTGAACGTCCGAGTGGATGTGATGCCTGGTGCGTTCAGGCCCTCTACCTAGCGCGTAAGAACAATTGCCGCGAAGAACACCACCAGGCTCACCACTGCACCGCATAGCAACGGCATTCGATCACAGGCCGATCTGGCGCACGTTCGAGGAGGACCCTCGTAAGCCTACTGATCCACAGACCGCGCACGCCAGCAATGCGAGGTCATCGCACTAATTGCTCACATCGTAGCGCACCAGGTCGTAGCGCTTGCCCGTGGGGAACAAGGAAAAGAACTCGTAGTAACGTACGCGCCCCACACCTTCGGCCCAATACGAGCGCAGCCGTTTCCAGTCGGGTTGTTCAGGGAACCCGCCGATACTGGTGATCTCACACTGCATCTTGTAGGTGCTGAAGGTGCCGGCGGGAACAGTGATCGTTTCCGGGGTGGAATACACCGTGTAGTCCAAGAGCACGCCTACCGGACCTTGCACGTCCGTGTAGATCAACTCGTCCATTGGATCCGCGCAGAACATCACCTCATGGTCTTCGGTGACCAAGTAGCCGGCTGAATCGCGCCAGAGGTAGGTCCAATTGGGCGTGATCACAGTGCGATGCACTTTCCAGTACGTTTCCCCGTTCACGACCGAATCCCCGGAAACGAAAAAGCTGTCCACACCGAGCGTGGCGACCACGTTGTCCACGGAATCCACGCGGTAACCCTGATACACCCAGTAGTTGCCCGCTGCCAGGTTGCTGAAGGCCGCGATCTCCAGTTCCTGTGGCGCTGGCTGCGGCAACGGTGCAACCACCTCATCGGCGTCGGGCTGGCAGGCAGCTACGGTGGAAAGGGCAAGGATGAACGATGTGTTCCGGGTGATGCGCAACATGGTGGTGGGTTTGG
>JALOLX010000063.1 GCA_025455765.1 Flavobacteriales bacterium
GTGTAGGGGACCACGCGTTTGGTCTTGGTGTGCTCCTTGATGTAGGCACCATCGAGCACGGTCTGGGCCGTGGCCATCGGCGCGAACGCAACGCTGGTAAGGGCGAGGGTCGCGGCTACGGTGAGGTTCTTCAGGTTGCGCATCATGGTGCGGGGTTTCTGTCGGTGTTACACCACCTTGAACGAAAGACCACCGAGGTTCCGAACCGTGCCATCCGGTCCGCGGGCTTTGATGCCCTCGATGAAGACCTTCTGGCCAGGCTTGGACTTCTGGAACATCTCCTTGATCTCACCGCTCACAGCAGGGCCTTTGACGGTCTTCTCCAGCGGCACACCGTTCACGATCATCGTTACGCGGTATTCCACCACCTCGAACTTCAGGTCGAACTCGAAGTTCTCCATCTTGGCGATCAAACCAGCGGCAGCCGTAAGCTCCGTCTTTTTAATGGTCTCGTCACTTACGCTCTTGCCACCGAAGTAGGGCGTGGGGTTCGGCACGTTCTTCACGCGGAACTTCATGCCCGTCATGGTCTTCTTCGATCCATCGGGGTTGGTGACCGTGGCGCTGATCACAGCCTCGTTCTCTTTACCCGGCTTCACGACGTAGCCATCGCTGGCCTTGGACAACGAACCGTTGGTCATGCTCGCGGAGATGTCCTTGTCGCTGTAGCCGCTCACGCTGATGCTCACAGGGTTGTCCACACCGCGGTAGAACACGTTCATCTTCGTGGGGCTCACCACCAGGTTGGGGGCGGCTACCTCGTATTCGGTGGTGAACACCTCGGTGGTCACTTCGCCGCCTACGGGCTTGTACTTGATGATACCGCTCACGGTGCGCAGACCAGCACCGGAGGCCACCTGTTCCAGGCGGGCCATGGCACCGTTCATGGGCAGTTTGATGGACTCACCGATGATCTCCTTCTTAGCAGTGTCCACGCGAGCACCGGGGCCTGCGATGAACACCTCAGGCGCGTTCTGATCGTCGTATGCACCCAGGAAGATATCGGCAGAGTACTTGGCACCCACGGTCACGTAGCTGCTCTGGGGCTTCACGATAGCGGTGAGCTTGTTGAACTTGAAGCTCTTGCCTTCCACGGCGTCCATCATCCGCTTCACCACCTCGCCTTCGGCATTGCGCACGTCCGCCTGGATCTTGCTCAGGATGGTGATACCAGCGGCCAGAGGCACGTGGTAGAAGTTGATGCTCTCCCAGTTGTTCACCGTACCCGAGGCGTCCTTGCGGTCCTCGAAGTTGAACACCCGGTCCATCATCTCCGCCAGGTCCTTGTCCTCCTTGCGGCTGTTCTTCACCATGTCGCGGAAGCCTTCCAGCTTGCCACGCAGTTCCTTGGCGGTGAAGGGGCCCTCCTTGGGATTGGCGGGCTCATCACCGATGAGCAGGTTGGTGAGTTCGTCCTGGCTGTCCTTCTTGGAGACCTTCATCAGGTCCATGATGCGGCCGTCGCCGAGCACCACGCTATCGCGGGGCAGCCCTTCGGCGGTCATGATCACCTTGGCCTTGATCGAGTCCACATAGGCCACGATATCGGCACCGGCCTCCTTGATCTTCTTCGCGTCCTTCCAAGCGGCGCCGTACTTGGCTTCGTTCTCCTTGGCGAAGGCCTCGAAGCTGCCGTACTGGGCGGTCATCTTGTCGTTGAGCGAGAGCTTGGTGTTCTCCAGACCGTTGTTCACGGTGATGAAGCTGTCGAGGATCTCCTTGGACACGTTCATGGCCAGGAGTGCCGTCAGCACCAAGTACATCATATTGATCATCGCCTGTCGAGGCGACTGCTTACCACCGGCCATTTGTAGGTTCTGGGTTTAGCAGGTTGCGTCGTTCAAGAGCGGCGCGCCTTAGCGCACGGTCATGGCATTGAGCATGTTGCCGTAGACCGTATTGAGCTTCTGCAGGTTGTCGCTGAGTTCGGCGATGTTCTCCTTGTAGCGCTTGGTGTCCTCCACCGAGTTCTTCAGGTTGGTGAGCATATCGCTCATGCCTTCGAACATCTGGTTGGCGGCCTCGAGCTTTTCGCGGCTACCGCGGAGCTGCATCTCGTACATCTCGTTGAGGGCGCTGAGGTTCTGGCTCATGCGCTGCAGGCTTTCACCGGCGTTGCGGCCAGCGTCCACGTTGCTGGTCAGGCCTACGAGGCTTTCGCTGGCCTTGGCGTAGCTATCGCTGAGGCTGCTCACCTTGGTGCTGGCATCCTTCAGGCTGTTGGCGTACTCGTTGGTGGCGGCGGCGGCACCGGTGATCTCACCGATCTGCTTGGCCTGGTCGCTGAGCGAGCGCATGCCTTCACCCAGGCTGGCGATCAGCTCGGGTTCGATCTTGGCGCTCTCCAGCATGTCATCGAGCTGCTCGGTGATCGAGCGGTTGTCCTCTTTGCGGAACTCTTCACCCTCGTGGCGTTCGCCGGTGGCGAGTTCGGGGTACACCAAGCTCCAATCCACTTCTTCGTGCAGCGGCTCGAAGGCGGAGAAGAAGAAGATCACAGCCTCCGTGCTGAGGCCGATGATGAGGAACAAACTGGCAAAGGGCCAGTGCATGATCTTGAACAGCGCTCCTACGATCACGATGGCCGCACCGATCCCGTAAAGTTTAGCCATGAAGTTCTTCCACTTCTTGCTGCCTGGTTTCATTGGTCTTCCTTGCGTTTGAAAGGTTGGTCTGAGTGTTCTTCCGAGTATGGAATGCGGACGTCCTGGTTCCGTAACGCCCGAGGTTCCCGATGGCTTAGAGGTCTTCCTCGTTCACCGCTTTGCCGCGACCCAGGTAGGTCATCACGGAGCGGAAACCGATGTAGGCCTTGGTGGTGTCCTGGTACTCATAGCTACGGGTGCTGGTCTGCATGTAGTAGCCGATGTCCTTCCAGGAGCCGCCGCGGATCACCTTCCGCTTCAGCGAAGGAGGATCGTTGGCCAGCGCGTCATAGCTGTATTCAGGGTTGAGGTCGTGATCGAAGTCGTACACGCTCTCGTCGAACGCCGTGCTGGTCCACTCCGCCACGTTACCGGCCATCTGGTACAGGCCGAAGTCGTTCGGGGTGTAGCTGTCCACCGGCACGGTATGGAAGCCGCCGTCATCCACGTAGTTGCCATGGAGGGGTTTGAAGTTGCCCAGGAAGCAACCTTGACGGTTACGCACGTAGGGACCACCCCAGGGATAGGGAGCCAGGTCAAGACCACCACGTGACGCGTATTCCCACTCTGCTTCGGTGGGGAGACGGAAGCGGTTGATGTAGGCTTCACCGTTCTGCTCCAGCCAGCTGTTCATGAGCTGCGTGCGCCACACGTTGAAGGCATTAGCCTGCACCCAGGTAACACCGACCACTGGATAGTCGTCATAAGCCGGATGCCAGAAGTAATTCTCGGTCATCGGCTCATTGAAGGAGTAGGTGAAGTCGTGCACCCACACCAAGGTGTCGGGGTACACGTTGATCACTTCCTTGATGATGAACTTGCTGCGATCGCTATGCCCGCGGATCGCGTTGTTCTGGCCCTTCACGTTGGTGTAGCTCAGGTCCAGATCGCGCGCATTGTTCGCCTTCCGGGCGGCCTCCTTGAGGTCGATCCAGTAGTACTCGAACATCAGTTTGCGGGTGTCGATCTCCTTGCGACGGTAGAAGCGCTCGCTTTCGCTGAGGAACATGTCCGCCAAGGCTTCACGCTCCTCATCGCCGTACCAATTGATCCGCTCGCGCCAGTTGATCACTGGCGGATCGATCTCTTCGCCGAACTCGTCCTCAGTGATCACGTGCTCACCGATGTCCTCATCGCCCAGGATACGCTTGGCGATGGAGTCGCGCACGTAGAACACGAACTGACGGTACTCGTTGTTGGTGATCTCCGTCTGGTCCATATAGAACGCTTGGACGGACACCGTTTTACTCTTGGTCACCAGGGCATAAGGAACATCCTGATCGGATGGCCCCATCACGAAACTACCCATGGGGAGGTAGTTCATACCATACGGATCGACCTGATACCAGCCGGGTCTGCCTTGGACACCAATGAGCTGCCCCTGACCACCCTGTCCACAGCTCGCCAGCAAGCCAATGGCACAGAGATAAAAGATGGGACGTTCCATGTTCTTCCGTTTATGCCGTTCCGTGGTTCCTTGCAGGTCCTACCTGTCCGAAGTGAGGGGTAAGCAACACCGGGACAGGGGTCGTATACGGCAGTTGGGTTTGGTTGGTTTCGAGGGTGATCAGAGGAAGCGAACGTTGCGATAGATCTGCGTGTCCGGTTTCTTCTCCAACAGGACGCAGTAGTTCAGCATCACTTCGTGGCTTCCGCTGCTGTAGTTGTTCAGGCGTGATGTGGTCACATCGTAGCTGTATCCAAGTCGCACCATGGATTTCTCGTTCGGCTTGAACTGGTATCCGAGGACCGGTGCGATGGCATCCTCCGTCCGGTAGGAAACGCCCAGCCAAAGCGCGTTATTGTAGAGAAAGGTGGCGTTGATGTCGAGCTGGGTTGAACCACCTCCTGTGGTCTTCATCAGCATGCTGGGCTGGAGCACGTATTTCTTGTTACCCTTGATCGCCCAGTCGTATCCAGCTTGAGCGAAGTAGTGGCGACGGGTCTGGATGCTCACGTCCTCCAGTTCGGTCTCTGTCAGGTGGGTACTGGAAATGCCGATCCAGAACGAGGGTGCGGTGTAATACAATCCGCCACCCAGATCGAAGCCCATGTCATTCGCCCCCGAAATCGGGATCGCTTGGTCGAGGGTGGGCGATTGCACGGCCACCCACTCATTGCCCAGCCGATGACTCACCAGACCAGCGGAAAGGCCGATGCCGAAGGTTCCGGCACCGATCTTGCGGTGGAACGAGTAATGCAAGCGTGCATAGGTGCTGTTCTGCTGGCCAAGTTCGTCCAGGAAAACGGACAGACCGATGCCGCTACTGATCTTGTTGATCGGCATGTGCGCGTTGAGCAACGCGGTCTTGGGAGCACCGTCGAAGCCGCTCCACTGCTGCCGCAACAAAGCGGTGGCGCAGAGCTGGCCGGTGGTACCCGCCACAGCCGGGTTGATCGACAGGCGATCGAACATGTATTGCGTGAACTGTGGGTCCTGCTGGGCCATGGTGGCACCACCGAGGATCGCACAGCAAGCGACCGTAAGTATCCCCCTCATTCGTGTTCTGGTTCGGTCCGTTAAATAAGGCTGGCCGGGGGTTTTGACACACCTCGGGACAGCCTAACCCGGCGCCAATATAGCAACAATCCGATCCCACCAAATTTCCCCGCTATGGACGGGCGTGGGATCCAACCGACCTCGCAGGGGTCAGCTCAGCTTCTGGAACGTCCGCCACCAACGGTCGGGCACCTCTTCCCGACAGGCGGTCTGGTAATCGGCGTAGCTGCACGGCACCAGGTGGTGGCGCTCGAAGCGGGCCTCCTGTTCGGCGCGGTAAGGCACGTCCATCCACCAGCGGTCGCTGATGTCGCTCTTGTAGAACACCAGTTCCTGTTCATGCCCGCGGATGGGGATGCGGAAGCGGGTGAAGCGCTTGCGGTCCAGCCAGGGCAGATCGTTGGTACGGCTGCGATAGCCATCCAGGAAGCACCACACCATCTGGGCGGCGAGTTGAGCCGTGGTGCAATCCTGGTCCTTGGTGGGGTCCAGCTCGTAGATGCCCACCGTGGTGATCTTCTCGCTCACGCCGGCATAGCGCATCAACTGACAGATCTCCTCTCCATGGAAGCCATTGGGACCGGGCCGCGTGAGACCGGGGGCGTCGCTGCGGCGTACGGCGTTCATGTCCACGCTGAGGGCATCGCCATTGCGGAGCACCGGTTCGGCATCGGCGATGCTGGCCCGCAGCTCACCAAGGCGATGGGCATCGAAGTAGAGCTTGTCCATCAGCTCGATGCCCGGCTGGTCCACCAGGTAGGTCTGGAAGCCCAGGTTGCTGTAGTTGAACAGGTAGTTGGGCTGCCGCAGGATGATGTGGCTGAGGTAGCTGGTATCGGCCAGCCCCTGCCCGGGTTCGCCCAGGTCGAAGCGCGGATCGATGCATACCAGGTTGGCCGTGCGCTCGAGCATCTCGTAGGCCAGGTACTGTGCGTAGGTGTGGCCCTGTCCGCCGCCGAGCAGGATGGGCACGATGTTCATGCGCATCAGGTGGGCAAGGGTCTCCGCTACGGCGTGCTGTGTATCGGCCGGGGTGGCGCCGGGATGGATGTCGCCCAGGTCCACGATGGAGGCCAGGCCGGGCGGAGCGTAGAGGCGATAGAGCTCTTCACGGATGGCATCCGGGGCATGCACGCAGTTGCGCGGCCGGGCATGGCCGGGATCATCGAGCACACCAAAGAGCGCAATGCTGAAGCCTTCCAGGGCGGGGAACGGCGCGCCTTCACTGTGGAAGGTGGCCGCTTCGCCGAGGCTGCTGGGGAGCCACTCGGGCCGCTGGGCGCCGAAGCGGTACGAAGGCTTGAAGTAGATGCTAAGGTCCATTCCGCACACAGGCCGGGCTGCTCAGTCTGGTGAGAACATGAGCAACAGCGACCGCACGAAGTTCGGATCGCCGACGGGGTGCGCAGCGGAGCATGCACAGCCGATGCCCACAGGCCGCTGTTGGCAACCCTTACTTGCGGGCGCTCTTCTTCGCCGCGGCCTTCTTCGCCGTGGCCTTCCTGGGTGCAGCCTTCTTTGCTGCGGCCTTTTTGGGAGCAGCCTTTGCAGCAGCGCCCCGGCCTTTGCTCTTACCCTTGCGCTCCGGCGCCTCGGCCAGCAGGGCCAACGCACGTTCCAAGGTGAGGTCCTCGGCCTTGGTGTCCTTGGGCAGGTTGGCGTTCTTGTTGCCGTCGGTGATGTAGGGACCATAGCGTCCATCGAGCACCTGCACCACGGAGCCTTCGAACTCCTTCAACACGTTCTGGCGGGCACCGGCCAGCTTGGCCTCGATGAGCTCGATGGCGCGCTCCAGCGTAACGGTGGCGGGATCCTCGGTGCGGGGCACATTGGCGTAGACCGAGCCGTGCTTCACGAAGGGCCCGAAGCGACCGCGGCCCTGCACGATCATGCCGCCCTTGTAGTCGCCCAGTTCGCGGGTAAGCGACCGCGGCCCTGCACGATCATGCCGCCCTTGTAGTCGCCCAGTTCGCGGGTAGCGTTGGCGATGCGCTTCTGATCCACCAGTTCCACTGCGCGGCGCAGGTCGATCTCCAGCGGATCATCGTCCGGCGTGAGGCTTGCGTAGGTGGCGCCCAACCGCACGTACGGGCCGAAGCGACCGATGCCCACCGAGACGATATCGCCTTCGTGCTCGCCCAGGGTGCGGGGCAGCTTGAAGAGGTCGAGCGCCTCCTGCAGGGTGATGGAACCGATGCTCTGGTCCTTGCGCAGGCTGGCGAAGCGGGGCTTGTCCGCATCCTCG
>JALOLX010000373.1 GCA_025455765.1 Flavobacteriales bacterium
AGAGGAGCGGCCTGGTGCCACGCCCGAGGTGGACAAATTCCGCGCTCCGGTGTATCCGTTCGTGGAGCGGGGCGGTGGTGAAGCGCTCTATGGCCCTTCGTTCCGGCAGATCGAGATGCTGAACGGCCATCTGTTGCACGAACTGGAGGCCAAAGGGCAGGGCATGCTCATCGGCGTGCTTGATTCCGGATTCGACCGGGTACACGAGATCGACGGCTTCACAGAGCTGCGTTCCCGCGAAGGCATCGTGGCCGTGCGCGACATGGTGGACCACGATGGCGATGTCTACAACGATCACAACCATGGACGCAGCGTGTTGAGCTGTATGGCGGCCAACTTGCCCGGGTTGCTGGTGGGCACTGCACCGGAGGCCGATTATGTGCTTGTTCGCACCGAAGAGGTGGGGTATGAGCGTGTGGTGGAAGAGGATAACTGGGTGGCCGGAGCCGAATTCTGCGACAGCATTGGCTGCGATGTGCTGAACACCTCACTGGGTTACACCACCTTTGATGATGGGCTGGACGACCATACCTATGCCGACATGAACGGCGCCACAGCGCGCATCAGCATCGCCACGACCATCGCGTCCAGCCGCGGGATGATACCGGTCAACAGCGCCGGTAACTCGGGCTCTGGAGCGTGGTACTACATCGGTGCTCCAGCGGACGCCATGGATATGCTGGCGGTGGGGGCCGTGAACAGCGATGCACAGGTGGTACCCTTCAGCTCACGCGGACCCAGCTCGGATGGTCGCGTGAAGCCGGATGTTTCGGCCATGGGCGCGGGCGTCACAGTGTTGAACGGTGAACCCGGTGGCATCGCGCAGGTGAACGGCACTTCGTTCTCTTCGCCGATCACGGCCGGTCTGGTGGCTTGCCTGTGGCAGCTGCATCCCGAGCGCACTGCTCAGCAGATCATGCATGCCGTGCGGCAGAGCGCATCGCACTGGACCACTCCCAACGATTCCATCGGCTACGGCATCCCCAACTTCCTCGTTGCCCATGAATTCCTGACGGCCACGGTGGGTGTGGAGGAACGCGCGGGCGGCACGCTGGAGCTCTATCCGGTGCCTTTCCAACAGCACCTGATGCTGCGTTCTCCGGAGGCTGCGGGTCAGCAGGTGGAAGTGCGCGTGCTCGACCTGAGCGGGCGCACGGTCCTGAGCGAACCCAGGCGGGTGGCGGATGCTGGTGTGCTGCAGTTGGACCTGGCCGCGCTGCCCAATGGCACCTACCTGGTGCAGGTACAGGGCCCATCAGGCACTTGGACCGGTCGTGCGGTGAAGCAATGAGCCTGGCGCGTCCGGTGCCTACCATTCCAGTGGAGGCCCTGCTGGACGGCTATCGGCGTGGCCGTTTCCCCATGTGCCATGAGGACGGCGGCATCTACTGGCACGATCCCGATCCGCGGGCGGTGTTCCCGTTGGCAGCGCTGAAGCCCGATGCCGTTTCTACGCGCCAACTGCGTTCGGGCCGCTACAAATGCACGTTGGACCGGGCCTTCGAACAGGTGATCCGTGCCTGTGCCGACCGCCCGGAGACGTGGTTGGATGAACGCATTATCCGATCGTACATCGCCCTGCATGAGGCCGGCCACGCGCACAGTATGGAGTGTTGGGCTGGTGACCAACTAGTCGGTGGGATCTATGGCGTTTCCCTAAGGGCGGCATTCTTCGGGGAGAGCATGTTCGGCAGACAGAACGCAGGGAAGGTGGCCTTTCATTCCTTGGCAGGCCGTTTGCAACAGGCGGGATACCTACGTACATCAATCCCTTCACGGCCGACCTCGGCGCGACCGAAGTGCCACGCGCACAGTTCCGGTGGTCGCTCGCAACAGCCCTAGCCTCCCACCCCACACCTTTATGCCCATGAAGAACATCACGTTGTTGCTTTTGCTGTTCGTCCCATCGCTTGCTGCATCCGCGCAGTCCACACTTAACGTGGAGGTGGTCCTGAACAAGCCTGACGCAGGTGGGAACCTAATGTTATTGCTCTGCCCTTCAGAGGCGGCCTACGACAAGGACGAAGGCTGCACACCCAAGATGGTGAAGGCTGATGGCCGCACCGTTCGGGTCACGTTCACCGATGTGAAGCCTGGGACCTACGCAGTAAAGGTGTTCCACGACATCAACAGCGACCGCAAGTTGAACACCAGCTGGGTGGGCTGGCCGCAGGAACCGTATGGATTCAGCAACGATGCACCGGTGAACATGGGACCGCCCTCGTTCAAGCTGGCCGCGATCACGGTGAAGGAGGGCGTTCAGACCTCCCGTATCAACCTGCGCTGATCAGCGCGCGTTGCGCACCACCTCTGGCACCACCGCCTGGCGCTCGCTCAAGTAGCGCTGGTAGGTCTCGGAGTACTGCACCCGGTGGTCGATCACATCACTACCGTTGACCAGCAAGGCCATCACCGCATCGGTGGCCTCGCGCAGCCCGTTGTTGCCGCCGCTGTTCGCGGTGACGATGTCCACCTCACCGCGCGCGATCGCTTGCTCCACGAGCCAT
>JALOLX010000064.1 GCA_025455765.1 Flavobacteriales bacterium
GTTGGCCACACGGAGCATGTACATGCCATTGCTGAGGCCCATGTCCTTCGCGCTGAGTTCGATGTTGGCACCGCCGGTGGGCTGGTACACGTTCGTGTATACCTGTGCACCGCGGATGTCCATCACGGTCACTTCGGTGCGGTCGTTGTCCATGCCGCTCACCTGCAGGGTGAAGTGATCGTTGGTGGGGTTCGGGAACAGGTTCATCAGCACGGTGTTGCCAGCCACATCATCCAGACCTACGGCCACACCGAAGTTAATATCATCGATGTAGAGGTCGTTGGAGTACGGGCTGCTGATGAAGCGCCAGCGGAAGCGGTTGTTGGGGCCCAGCGTGGAGTTGGGGAGCGAGATGGTCTTCAAGCGCCATTCGGTGGGAGGTTCCACCGTGCTGTTACCGTTCGTCACCAATTCGGCACCGGTGATGGTTCCGCCGGGAGCAATGGTGGACCAGGTACGGCCACAATCGACAGAGCGCTCCACCAGCAACTGTTCGGTAATGTTCTCAAGCACGCTGGTCTGGGTGCTGTAGGCGTAGCGGAAAGAGAGGACCACGCCGGTCTGCCCGGTCATATTGATCGAAGGGCTGATCAGGTCGTCGATGTCGTTGGTATTGGTACCGTTGAGGAAGTCCAGTTGGTTGCGGTCCTTGCTGTTCAGCTTCGCGCAGCTATTGCCACTGAAACCGGCACCTTCATATCGGGTCCAGAACGTGTGGTTGCCGCCGTAGTTGCCATCATGGAACGGTGCCAGGGAGGGGTCCTCGTCGAAGTTCTCATAGAACGGACCGGGGTTGGTGGCACCATCGCCGATGTTGACGGCGTACTCGTTGGTCTTCGTGCTGGAACCATAAGCGTTGGTCACGGTCAGGCTCACGGTCTTCCACCCTCCACTGGTGAACTGAACGGTCGGGTTCTGCAGGTCGCTGGTGGCAGGGTTACCATCTTGGAAGGTCCAGCTCCAGGAAGTGCCCGCTCCACCACTGCTGTTATCTCGGAACGTAATGCCCGAGTTCGCACATGCAGTGGAAGGGTAGGGCACCACGTTGTTCGAAAGTGCGGCGTAGAAATCAGCGTTCGGAGGGCAGGAAGCCACATAACCTTCATTGGTGCCGGTCGCCACGAGGTTGTCCGCTTGCCACAGGCTCCGGCGATCGCCCACGTCCGAGTTCAAGGCTGCGCGCATGCGCTCCACTTGACCTTCAGTGAACTGCTTGGAGCAATAGGAATACTCCATGTAGTTCTCCACGTTCTCGATCACACCGTATTTACCGGCAAGCCATAAGCTATCGATGTAGAAGCCACCGTTCTCGCTCTCAGCATTCCATGCATAGATGCGGATGGTAATGGTCTCATCCGTTTCGGGCTCCAAAGGATTGCTGCTGGGGAACAGTGCGGCCAGGTTGACGCGGCAGCCGTTGATGGTATTGTCCACATCGTTGCGGATGAAGAACGTGGAGCCGGTGATGATCTGCAGGTTGGGGTCTGATGCAGAGTTCAGTGCGGTAAAGTTGTTGCCGAAGCTGTTGGTGCGGGTGGCCTTTACTGCAAATGCGCGAGGACCATCGAGGTCGCGACGAGCACGGAAGTTGACCTGCGTAGGACGGTGAGCGAAGGGCAACGTGGGGTCGATGGTGAACTCGTAATACTTGTTGAGGTCGAGCGAACCGGTCATGTTAGCGAAGACGGTCTCCCCATCTGCGGCGCCCGTGCCCCAGCCGTTCGTACCGAACTGGCCATCGGCCATGTTGGTTCCGGACAGGCCGGATGCGGACATGTTGCTCACCACGACAGGCAACTGGTTCAGGAAGGTGTCCACCTCTGCAGGAATGGGCGTGTTGTCCACCAGGGGACCTCCATTTGTCATATTGTCGAAGCTCATCACCGTGTTCCGGAAGTCCTGTGAGGAGCAATCGATGTCGTTGAACCGGCAATAGCCAGGCTTGTGGCCTTTGGTCAGGGGGGTATCCTGCACCCCATCGTCGCTGCACTGCGAGACCATGTTCTGGGAGCCCGGTACGCCGTCGATCCCAGCCACGTTCTGTCCCCAGGTATGGGCGAGGTTGAACGAGTGACCAAGCTCGTGGGTAAGCGTATTGTCATCGTTCCCGACGCTGCCTGCCAGCATCATCACTCCGTCAGCGATCTGGGAGATCCCCGTCAGCGCATTGGGGTAATAGGCGTAACCAGCAGCACCGCCACCCATGCGGCGGGATACCCAGATGTTCATGTACTTGTTGCGGGGCCAATAATTGAACTTGGCAGCGTCATCGCCCACCAGGGTAAGCGGCGTGTATACGCGATCGATACCGTTGGTGCAGTTCCCTTCCGGGTCGATCTTGGCCAGACGGAATTCAACCTTCACGTCACCAGCGATCTGCTGATAATAGGGCACGGCGGTGTTCAGGTCACTGTTGAGCTTCCGGTAGTCGTCGTTCAACTCTTGGAGTGCGCTCTCGATCAGTGACGCAGGGAGGTTCTCGTCGCCACCAGCATGCAGAATGTGGAACACGATCGGCACGATGTATACGGTCTCGTCGTCCCGCTGCACAGCGCTGTTGCGCAGCAATTCCACCATTTCGGCTTCATAAGCGGCCTCCCGCTCCAAATAGGTAGGGTCCTGCTCGATGAGGCGTTGTCGCATTTCATCTGCCTGACACCAGTGCAACTGTGGCGCCTGCTGCGCCGTCGCGGCCATAGGTAGCGCTGCGATGCTGAGTTTGAGTAAGAGTTGTTTCATGGCTTTCACCGTGCAAGAGGTATTTGAGGGGGTCTCTCGGGCCCTAAGTTAAGGCGCCGATCGGCAGTACGGTTCGTTGGTCGTGCAGATCGACGAGGAACGGCAGCCTGGAATTAGGCAGCGGTAGCCCGACGAGAATGCCGCCAGGTCGCTCATGTGGCTGCGAAACAGGTGGTTAGGTCATCGCTCGGTCAAGGGCCGAAAGAATGGTCCTGCACGCGTACCGAACTTGATCTTCGTTGATGGTAAGGGGTGGTGCGATCCGGAAAGCGGAGGGGCAGCTCAAGAACCAGAACCCCATCACGCCCTCCTTCAGCGCCAGATGGACCACCTGTTGCACCCGGTCGGCATCGCCCAGCTCCACCGCCAGCATCAGCCCCGTTCCCCGCACCTCCAGAATGCCAAGATGATCCAGCAGCTCCTTGAACAAGCTGCCCATCCGATCAGCGCGTTCGGCAAGTGCCTCATCTTCCAACACACGCAGCGCCGCGAGACCGGTGGCACACGGCAACGGGTGCCCGCCGAAGGTGGTGATGTGCCCCAGCATGGGGTCATGCGTGAAGAGGGCCATGTGTGCGGCACTGCTGACGAAGGCCCCCATCGGCAACCCGCCGCCCAAGGCCTTGCCCAGCACCAGGATGTCCGGCACCACGCCACTGTGTTCAAAGGCGAACCGTCTTCCCGTACGGCCGAAGCCGGTCTGTACCTCATCGAAGATCAGCTGGGCCCCCACCGCCGTGCAGCGGATGCGCAGGGCCATCAACCAGCCTTCCGGCGGTAGGCGCACACCGGCATCGCCCTGGATGGGTTCCACGACGACAGCTGCACAGTGCGCATCGATCAGCTCCAGGTCCTCGAAGTTCCCATAGCGCAGGTATGCGGTGTCCGGGAGCAGCGGGCGGTTGCGGTATTTCTTGGTCTCGTTGTCCGTGAGGCTGAGCGAGCCGTGGGTGCTGCCGTGGTAGCTCTTGCGACAGCCCATTAGCCGGGTGCGTCCGGTGATCCGTTTGGCCAGCTTCAGCGCCGCCTCGATGGCCTCGGTACCGCTGTTCACGAAATAGACGCTGTCCAAGCCTGCGGGTAGGAGGGCCGTCAAGGCTTCGGCGAAGCGCACTTGAGGCTCCTGGATGAACTCACCGTACGGGATCACATGGAGGTAGCGCTCGCTCTGATCGCGCAGCGCCTCCAGCACAGCGGGATGCCGATGGCCCACATTGTTCACGGCCAGGCCGGCTACAAGATCCAGGTAACGCTTGCCGTCGCGGGTATGGATCCAGCACCCTTCGGCCTTCACCACATCCAGCGCGAGCGGATGCGGGCTGGTCTGTGCCAGGTGCCGGTGGAACGCGTCATGCAAGTGGGCCATGGCGCAAAGGTCGGGCGCTGCGCTCAATGGCGCGGACGTCCCCCGGGCGGCGGCCCCATGCGTTCCCGGATACGCCGCAGCACTTCCCGATCGAAGTCATGCTCAGCCCGGATCAGCTCCACGGTGCGCTTGGCGCCGATGGCCTTCACGAAGCGGTCCTTGTACGTGCGTTCAAGTTCCAGCTCGCGCTGCCGCAGTTCCAAACCTTTGTTGAGGCGCTCCAGGGCTTGCTGTTCCGTCAGGCCGGCTTCGTCCTCACCCTTGCCGCGCATGGTGCGTCGCATTTCCTTGCGGTTGGCGTCGCGTGCTTCGTCGTAGGCGTTGTAGATCGGCCAGAAGGTCTGTGCTTCCTCTGGGGATAGGTCCAGGCGGCCAGTGAGGTAGGCGATCTTCTGGGCCTTCACCTCACGCAGGCGGTCGTCGCTCAAGGGCGGGGCATCATCAGGCTGGGCCAGCGCCGCTAACGCAGGCAGGAAGGCGATGAGGAGGGCGAGGAGCTTCTTCATTGGACAGGCAGTTCTTCGAGAATGAGTTCGAGCGGCAGGTCGCGGTGTTCGAGGTAGGTGGCGAGGACATCCTCGTTCAACCCGTCGGCCACAGGCATCAGGTCAGGGCTTTCGGCCACCAGTACATGCAGGTCTTCGCTGTCAAGCTGATCGATCTCCAGCTCGTAGGCGAGGGCTTGCGCCTCGGGGGTGGCGGGGTCGTTCACTGGGTTGGGGCGCAGCGCCAGGAAAAGCACCCCACCAAGGATAGCAGCGGCAGCCAAGCCCTTCAACAGCGGTGCACGGCGGAAGGGGATCACGTGGCCACGCGCGTCAGGTGCAGAACGGATGCGGTCCATCACGCGAAGGCGGAGTTCCTCGTCCGCGCCGGGAGGGGGCGTGAGCGTGGACTTGCCGCGCAGACCCCGCAAGGTCGGCGCATCGTGCAGCTCGTGGAGGTGTTCCTGGTCGTTCATCGGTGGTCCGTGTTACTTGGACGTCATACGCCCACGTTGGTTCGATCGGCCTGCAACCATTGTTCGATCTTTTTCACCGCGATGTGGTAGCTGCTTTTCAGTGCCCCTACGCTGGTGCCGGTGATGCGGCTCATATCCTCGTACTTCAGCTCGTCGAAGTACCGCATGGTGAACACGGCACGTTGCTTGTCAGGCAGCCGCATCAATGCCTGCTGCAGCAGCAGGCCGATCTCATCTGAGCTGAGGTGCGCACTGGCATCCGGTGCACCGGTGCCATTGTCGCTCAAGTGATCCGTGCCAACGAACGTTCTGCGGTTGGCCTTGCGCAGGTGGTCGAGGCATTGGTTGTGAACGATGCGGTACATCCAGCTGTAGAGCGCCGATCCTCCGCGAAAGTCAGGGAGGCTGTGCCAGATCTTCACGAAGCTGTCCTGGAGGACGTCCTGGGCGGCATCATGGTCGTTCACCATACGCCGTACGAAGTGGTACAAGCGCTGCTGGTACTGCCGCATCAGCTGGTCGAACGCCTGATGGCGCGTGCGCTCTTCGCGGAAGAGGCGGAGCAGTTCCTCGTCGGACAGAGCGTTCATGCGGCTGTCCGGTGATCGATGATCAGCGCCGTGCGATGGCCCGGCGTGCGGCGGCCACCACGTTCGGCGTGTCCAGGCCGTACTTCACCAACAATTGATCGGGCGTTCCGCTTTCCCCGAAGCTGTCGTTCACGGCCACGAATTCCTGCGGCGTGGGACGATGCACGGCGAACACCTGGGCGATCGCATCCCCCAGGCCTCCATGTCGGTTGTGTTCCTCGCAGGTCACCGCGCATCCTGTGCGTGTTACGCTCTTTAGGACGGCCTCCACGTCGAGAGGTTTGATCGTGTGCATGTTGATCACTTCAGCGCGGATGCCTTCGTTCGCCAGCTCTTCGGCGGCCTGCAGTGCCTTCCACACCAGGTGGCCACAGGCGAAGATGCTGACATCGGTGCCTTCCACGAGCACCTGGGCCTTGCCGATCTCGAAGGGCAGGTCAGCGGGCAGGAACACCGGCCACTTGGGTCGCCCGAAGCGCAGGTACACCGGCCCGTGGTGGTCGGCGATGGCGAGGGTGGCCGCCTTGGTCTGGTTGTGGTCCGCAGGCACGATCACGGTCATGCCGGGCAACATGCGCATGAGACCGATATCCTCCAGGATCTGGTGGGTGGCGCCGTCCTCGCCCAAGGTCAATCCGGCATGGCTGGCACAGATCTTCACGTTCTTGTCCGCGTAGGCGATGCTCTGGCGGATCTGGTCGTAGACGCGGCCGGTGCTGAAGTTGGCGAAGGTGCCGGTGAAGGGGATCTTGCCTCCGATGGTGAGCCCTGCCGCGATGCCCATCATGTTGGCTTCGGCGATGCCTACTTGGATGAACCGTTCGGGGAATTCCTTGTGGAAGGCATCCATCTTCAACGAACCGGTGAGGTCGGCACAGAGCGCCACCACGTTGGGGTTGCGACGGCCCAGTTCCAACAGTCCGGCGCCGAAGCCGCTGCGGGTGTCCTTTTGGTCAAGGATGGGGTAGGTGGTGCTCATGGATCAGAAGGTAAGGGTGGTGGACCGGCCGCTTTCGATGGTGACCGTGCGTTCGATGGTGAGTTCGGTGTGGCTGGCGTTCTGGCTGCGGTAGATCACGCGGTACGTGCCCGGTTGCAGTCGGAACTGTGCATTGGTGACCGTAGGGTCCAGGTCGACCACATGGAGGAGCTCATCACCTTGGGCTTGCAACACCGCGCCAGGGCCGGGGCTCGGCGTGCTGATGTTCAACACGCCGTGCTTGGGGATGATGATGGGCGTGGTGATGCCCTGATCCACCTTCACATCAGGGATCAATAGGCGGGGCAATGTCAACACCTCCAGGTCGTAGGTGCCCACCCGGTAGCGTTGTGTGGTACCCACCGGTTGTGCGTTCAGCGTGCTGGTCTGGTCGTTGCGCCGCACGATGCA
>JALOLX010000065.1 GCA_025455765.1 Flavobacteriales bacterium
TTGATTCCAATTAAAGAATATTGATAATTATCGTTTGTGTTTTTAATCCGAATAAATTGTTCAGGTATCGTATAATGATCTCTGTTCCAATATATGATAACTTCTTCATTTCCATTATTTTCCGGGTCAAAAGTTAGGCAATGGACACGTTTAACTGAGTTAAATACAAAATTACCGAACGGACCTGCAGGAAACTGTGCAGCTACGTTGAAAGTGCCGGGATCAACACAGTCCAAAACAGTAACAGAGGCAGAGTCGATGCCTGCACATACGATAAGATCAAGATGACCAGTGCCATTATTCGCTCTGAACGTGATGGAGCGGATCGGGGCATCCGAACAATACAGGTCAACGGGGTCCTCCGCGAAAGAGATACCTTGGGCGCTGCATTCAACAGGCCACCCGCAGCAGAACAGTATGAACGTCAGGCATAGGATCGGAACAGGGTTGTTCATGGTCCTAGTAACGGCATCGCGCTACAGCTATTGCTTGAGTAGCAGCTAAGACGACATCCTCAGCGCTTTTTCGCGGCGGCCTTTTTCGCGGGAGCCTTCGCTGCGGCCTTCGCAGGTGCTTTCACCGCGGCCTTGGCGGCGGGCTTATGCGCGGGCTCCATGGGGAACAGGCCATGGATCTCCGCATCGATCTTGGAGATGATCTGTCCCAGGTGCTCGGGATCGGTGTGGAAGCGGTTGTCCTCCACATCGATGATCAGCAGCTTGCCCTTGTCGTAGGTCTGGATCCACGCTTCGTAGCGCTCATTGAGGCGCTTGAGGTAATCGATGCTGATGGAGTTCTCGTAATCACGTCCGCGCTCGGCGATCTGCTTCACCAGCTTGTCCACGGGGGCTTGCAGGTAGATCAGCAGGTCGGGCGGCGTGATGGCATTGTCCATGTTCTGGAACAACCTGAAGTAATTCTCGAAGTCGCGCGTGGTCATCAGCCCCATCGCATGCAGGTTGGGGGCGAAGATGTACGCATCCTCGTAGATGGTGCGGTCCTGGATCACGTTGCGGCCACTGCGCCGGATCTCCAGCAACTGCTCGAAGCGCGAGTTGAGGAAGAAGATCTGCAGGTTGAAGCTCCACCGCTGCATGTCCTTGTAGAAGTCGAACAGGTAGGGGTTGTTGTCCACGGCCTCCTGCAGCTGGTCCCACTTGTAATGTTTGGCCAGGAGTTGGGTGAGGGTGGTCTTGCCGGAGCCGATGTTGCCTGCGATGGCGATGTGCATGGACGATAACGTTGACAGTGAGCGGACCGCGAAGATATCCGCCCACGGTGCAGCAGGAAATGATGTGGATAAGTCGTGGTCAGCGCCCGAACACGGTGATGCCTTGCGCATCGAGCAGGTAGGTACGTCCGCGCTCCACGCGCAGGCCCAGCACAGGCCGCTCCTTCGGTAAGGGCAGCGTATCCACTGCGAAGCTGCGCATGTCGTACATCAAATGTGCGGTGGGCGTCAGTGCGTGCAACATATTCCCGCGCACTTCAAAGCCCGCCACGTCCTTCAGGGGAATGGTGCGCGCATACGTGCCGAACAGATCGAACACCAGGATGCCTTCACCAGGCACGTTCACGTACAGCCAGTTCTCGAACTCGAGCATTGCGGCCGGGCGCACCGCCATACCGAGCAATTGATCGAGCCTGCCGGTATCGGCCAGCTTGCGCAGTTGGGCATCCACCCGCACCAGCGCCATTTCACGGTCATCGAAGAGCCAGTAGGCGTTCTGCACACTGGCACAGGCCAAAGTCACCTGCGGATAGCCGCCCCGGCTCAGGTCCAGGGTGGTCTGCAGGCTCAGCGTATTGTCCAACATGGCCACCAGCCCTTGTTCACGCGAGAAGAGCAGGGGCTTGAGCGAGTAGAAGGCATCAATGGCATGGATGCGGCCCAGGGTCTTGATGCTGTTGCGGGCCATCTCCTTCCCCTGCGCGTTGAAGAGGATGACCTCATCGCCGCTGATGGCGTAGCTGTTGCCGATCTCGTCCGTGGTGAAGAGCTGGAACGTACCGGGGATGAGCAGTGGCTGGGGCGTGCTTTGGACAGCACCCAGCGCAGGCAAGGCCAGCAAGGCCAGGAGCAGTGCGTGCCTCATGCGGGTTCGAAGGTGAGCAGGGCCTCCAGGATGCTGCGGTCGTTGCTCAGACGGGGCACCTTGTTCTGGCCGCCAAGCTTACCCCGGCGCTTCATCCACGCATGGAAGGTGCCCGGCTCCACCACATGCAGCACGGGTGGGCGGAGGGCCATATCGCCGCGGCGTTTGGCGTCGTAATCAGAATTGAGGCTGCGCATGGTGTCGTCCAACACGAGCACGAAGTGTGCCAGATCGCGCGGCGGTTCGCTGAACTCCACGATCCACTCGTGCCCCCCCCGCGCATCGGTGTCCATGTACACGGGGCCGCCGGTATACTCGCTCAGTACGGCTCCGGTGGCTGCACAGGCGGCCTGCATGCCCCGGTCAGCGTTCTCCACCACCAGCTCCTCGCCGAAGGTGTTGATGTAGCTCTTCGTCCGCCCGCTCACCTGGATACGGTAGGGCGCGGTACTGGTGAAGCGTACGGTATCGCCGGGCATGTAGCGCCACAGGCCGCTGTTGGTGCTGATCACCAGAGCGTACTGCGTGCCGGCCACCACCTCATGCAACAACAAGGTCTTCGGTCGTTCGCGCCCCACCTGGTCCAGCGGCATGAACTCATAGAAGATGCCGTAGTCCAGCATCAGGAGCATATCGTCCGCGCCTCGGCGGTCCTGCACACCGAAGTGTCCCTCGGAGGCGTTGTAGCTCTCCAGGTAGTTCATGGTAGGCGAGGGGATGAGCGCTTCGAACTGGCCGCGGTAGGGCCTGAAGCTGACGCCGCCATGCATGAAGAGCTCCAGGTTGGGCCACACCTCCAGGATGTGCCGCTTGCCAGTGATCTCCAGGATGCGCCGCAGCAACACCAGCGTCCAACTGGGCACGCCCGCAATGCTGCGCACATCCTCGCGCATGCTCTCGCGCGCCATCTTCTCGATCTTGTGTTCCCAATTGTCCATCAACGCCGTTTCGATGGAAGGGATGCGTCGCACTTCCACCCAAATGGGCAGGTTGCGGATGATGATCGCGCTGAGGTCGCCGGTGTACGCGTCCGGACGCAGGGGCTCGATCGTACTACTGCCACCCACCACGAGGCTCATGCCCTGGTAGAGCTTGCTCTCGGGGAATTGCTGGTAATGCAGGGCAATGAGGTCCTTGCCGCCCATGTAGTGGCATTCCTCCAGCGTTTCGCGGCTTACGGGAATGTACTTGCTGCGATCGCTGGTGGTGCCGCTGCTCTTGGCGAACCAGCGGATGTCCGTTGGCCACAGAAGGTTCTGTTCGCCCTTGCGCATGCGTTGCACATACGGCTTCACATCTTCGTAATCCTGCACCGGCACACGCTCGCGGTAGGTGTCAGGGTCGGCGATGCTGCTGTAGTCGTATCTCCGGCCCCATTCGGTGTAGCGCGCCTGTTGCACCAGGTGGTGGAAGGTCTCCAGCTGCGTCAGCTGTGGGTTGTCGCGGAACAGCTCGATCTGCTGCAAGCGCTTCCGGATGAGGAAGGAGAAGAGGGCGTTGACGGGCATGGTAGCTGATGCGAAGGTGAAGGTAAGGTTACCTTCCGCCCAAATTGCAAGTGCACATGTCCACGCCGGAAGGAAGCCCCCTTCGCAAGATGAGCACCAGCCTGGTGGAAGGCACCGCCCATTATGTCTTGCGGCTGGGTGCTGCCGCCTTTGGCATGAACGAACTGGTGGGCCGGCAGGTCACGCTCAAGGCCACCGGGGTGCTCAGTTGTGTGCGGTGCGAACGGCGGGTGAAGAAGCTCTTCGGACAGGGCTTCTGTTATCCGTGCTTCCAGAACGCGCCGGAGAACAGTGAGTGCATCGTCCGCCCGGAGCTGTGCCGCGCACACTTGGGTGAAGGCCGCGACCCGGCGTGGGAGCAGGAGCATCACCATGCGGAGCATGTCGTGTACCTGAGCTTCACCGGCCAGGTGAAGGTGGGCGTCACGCGGTCCACGCAGGTGCCCACACGCTGGATCGACCAGGGGGCATCCACCGCGCTGGTCATTGCTCGCACACCCTACCGTCAGCTCGCTGGGGCCATTGAGGTGGCGTTGAAGGAGCGCTTTGCCGACCGCACCAACTGGCGGCATATGCTGGGTGCACTGCCGTTCGCGGACCAGGCGCTGTTGGTGGCCCGGGAAGAGGTGTTGGCCTCCCTGCCAGAAGCGTTACGGACCTACGTGGAACCAGCGGCCACAACACAGCAGCTGCGGTACCCGGTATTGGAGCATCCGCCCAAGGTCACCAGCGTGTCGTTCGAGAAGATGCCGGTCGTGGGCGGAACGATGGTGGGGATCAAAGGCCAATACCTCGTTTGGCGGGATGGCCGCGTGCTCAACGTGCGCAACCAGAGCGGTGTGCACGTGGAATTGATCATCGACGGAGACTGATCGTAACCTTGGTCGACCCCTCGGCGTAACAAGCTCAGGTTTTGGTCAGTGTTACTGATCGTTAGGGCAACAGAGGACCCCGACCCCGGTAACGGGAGTCGGGGTCTTTTGCGCATTGGCCTTCCGATCAGCGCACCTCAAGATCGAAGGGCATCCGGGCCAGGATGCCGCTGCGGCCCTTGGCCTGCTTTACCTGCTCGAAGCGGCGCAGCAGTTCGGCGTCCTCGCCCAACCATTGACGGGCAGCCCAGGTGCTGGCCTGTGCATTGAGGTCCTCCAGCAACTGCTCGTAGAATTCCTTTTGCTCCGGCAGTTCCAACGTGCGGTAGTCGCTCATACCCGCCAGTTCGGCCGCATGTGCGATGGCATCCTCCAAGCCGCCCAGTTCGTCCACCAGGCCCAGCTGCTGCGCATCGGTACCGGTCCACACCCGGCCCTGGCCCACACTGTCCACCTGCGCCACGGTCATGTTGCGGCCTTGTGCCACGCGCTCCTTGAAGTTGTCGTAGAAGTCGTCGATGTAGCCTTGGATGATGCGCAGTTCCTCATCGGTCAAGGCGCGCGATACGGTGAGCATGTCCGCGTAGGGGTGGGTCTTCTCCCCATCGAAGGTGATGCCGAGCTTGTTGTTGAAGAAGCCCTGCATGTTGGGGATCATGCCGAACACGCCGATGGACCCGGTGATGGTGGTGGGCTCGGCGAAAATGCGGGTGGCTGGTGCACTGATGTAGTAGCCGCCGCTGGCCGCCACGTTGCCCATGCTCACCACCACGGGCTTCACCTGCTTGGCCAGGTCCACCTCACGCCAGATCACGTCACTGGCCAGGCCGCTGCCGCCAGGGCTGTTCACCCGCAGCACAATGGCCTTGATGCTGCTGTCCTCGCGCGCTTCACGAATGGTCTCCGAGAGCGACTCGCTGCCGATGGTGCCGTCCTCGCTCTTGCCGGTCATGATGTCGCCCTCGGCGTAGATCACGGCGAGCTTGGAGCGTGAGCTGCCCTTCTTGAAGTGGGGGGCCGTGCGGGCGTACCGCTTCAGCGCTGCGAACTCCACGGGTCCTTCAGCAGGCATCTCCATGCGGGTCCGGATCACCTGCAACACTTCGTCGCGGTACTTCAAGCCATCCACCAGCCCGAAGCGCAGGGCATCTTCGGCGCGGCGCACTGCGAGGGTAGCGGCCAGGGAGTCCACGGTAGCGCTGCTGCTGCCGGTCTTGCTGGCGATGGCCTGCAGGTGCTCGTTCCACAGCCCGGCCAGGATGCGCCGGTTCTGCTCGCGGTTGGCCGGGCTCATGCCTTCCTCGGTGAACACTTCGCCGAAGCTTTTGAACTTGTTGTTGCTGCCGCGGATGAACTGGATGTCGATATCAAGCTTGTCGAACATGCCCTTCAGGAACATGTATTCGCTCTGCAAGCCACGGTGGTCCAGATCGCCCTGCGGCTGCAGGTAGATGGAATCCGCAGCCGTGGCCAGGTAGTAGGAGCCCTGCGTATAGGTATCGCTGAACGCGATCACCGGCTTGCCGCTTTCCTGCTTGAACTCCACGATCTTTTCCCGGATCTCGCGCAACGAGGCGTACCCCACGTCGAGCATGCTCAGGTCCAGGAATACGCCACTGATCTGTTCATCGGTCTTGGCCTTTTCCAGCGCGCTGATGATCTGGTTGAGGCCCAGCTGGCTCATGTTGCTGAAGGGGCCGAAGTCGATGTCCACCTGCTCCTTGCTGCCCCGGTCCACAATGGGACGGTCCAGTTGGATGTGCAGAACGGAGCGCTCGGTGATGGCCTGTGGTTCACCGGCGGAGGACATGCTGGCGCCGATCGCGGCGATCATGCCGATGAAGAGGAAGATGAGCAGCACTCCCATCAGCAAGGTGCCGAGCATGGAAGCGAGCATGAATTTGAGGAACTGACGCATGGCTGGTTCGATGTGGTGCGAAACTAGGTGCTGAACGATGGGTGGACCGTGCGGCCTTACACGGATGGAGCGCAGGGTGGATGGAAGGTAGCGGGCGGCTAGCTTTGGCCGCATGGAAGCAACGCGCGAGCTGGTGCTGCTGTTGGGTGGTGACCTGGGCGACCAGGAGCAGCTGTTCGCCACGGCGGAGCGGTTGCTGGCGGAACGGTTGCAGGTGAAGGAGTTCCGTCGCAGCCGTGACCACTGGACCGAGCCCTGGGGGTTCTCGCATCCCGCCTTGTTCTTGAACCGGGCGCTCTGGTGCCGCACAGCACTCCCGGCATCCGCCATCATGGAACATGCCTTGGCCGTTGAAGCGCAGTTGGGCCGCACGCGTGTTCCAGGCTCGGGCTATATGCCGCGCACCATCGACATCGACATCCTGTTGGTGGGCGATGAGGTGATGGAGGGACCGTCCTTGCAGGTGCCACATCCCAGGCTGCACCTGCGGGCCTTCGCGTTGGCGCCGGCCGCCGATCTGGTCCCCGATCGGGTACACCCGCTGCTGGGCCGCACCCTGTTGCAGTTGTTGAACGATCTTCGCCGACCATGAACGGTGCATCGGAGAGCGGCCCA
>JALOLX010000374.1 GCA_025455765.1 Flavobacteriales bacterium
AAGCTCTACACCCGCAGCACCAAGCGTGGCGATGTGGGGGCCGTGCTCCGCACCTTGGTGGCCTTTGGTGCCAGCCCGGATATCCTGGTGGACGCCCATCCGCACATCGGCACCAACAAGCTGCCCGGCATCATCACCGCCATGCGGGAGGCCATCGAAGCAGCGGGCGGCAGCGTTCACTTCGAGCAGCGCGTCACCGATCTGGTGATCGAGCACGGCAGGCTGTTGGGGGTGCGCACGGCCCATGACCAGGAACTGCGCGGCGAAGCGGTGGTGCTGGCCACGGGACACTCCGCGCGGGACATCTTCACGCTGCTGGTGCAGCGCGGCGTGCGCGTGGAGCGCAAAAACTTCGCCCTGGGTGTGCGCGTGGAGCATCCACAACACGTGATCGATGCGGCGCAATACCACTGCATGGTGCGCGACCCCTACCTACCGCCCGCGAGCTACAGCTTGGTGGAACAAGTGGGTGGCACCGGCGTGTATTCCTTCTGCATGTGCCCCGGCGGCATCATCGCCCCCTGCGCCACCGCGCCGGACGAGGTGGTGACCAACGGCTGGAGCCCCAGCAAGCGCAACAACCCCTACGCCAACTCAGGCATCGTGGTCACCTTCGGTCCGGACCAGGTGAAGCGCCACCCGGCCGATAGCGACCCGAACGACCCGCTGTGGGGCATGCACTACCAGCGGGCCGTGGAGCACGCCGCGTGGATCGCGGGTGGGCGCACCCAGCAAGCGCCCGCACAACGCCTGGAGGACCTTGTGCGCGGGCGCCTCTCCACCGACCTGCCCGACTGCAGCTATCCGCCGGGCATCGTGTCGGTGCCGCTGCATGAGCTACTGCCCACCGAGATCGCGGGGAGACTGCGTGAGGCCTTCGTGGGCTTTGGGCGGAAGATGCGCGGCTACCTGACCAACGAGGCCGTGGCCGTGGCGGTGGAATCGCGCACCAGTTCGCCTGTGCGCATCCCTCGCGACCCGGAGACGCTGGCCCACGTGGAACTGCCCGGTCTATACCCCTGCGGCGAAGGGGCGGGCTATGCAGGTGGTATCGTGAGCGCCGCCATGGACGGGCAACGCGTGGCCGATGCGATCGCGCTGTCCGTTCGGCACTGATCAGCCCCTGCCCTGCCGTGCGAACTCCATGCACAGCGCAGCAGCTGCGGTGGCCACATTGAGCGACTCACCGGCACCGAAGCGCGGAATGGCGATGGCCTGTGCGGGCACCTGACGCACCTCGGCCGAGATGCCATGCGACTCGCTGCCCAGCACCAACGCAGCCGGGCGACGCAGTGCAAGGTCGAACACGGAAGACCCTTCCATGCTGGCGAGGTAGAGCGCGGTGCCGACCTGCTGCCATTGCGTGAGCAGCGGCAATCACGCGCGTTACGCCGAACCAGTCGGCCAGGCGCAAGAGGGTGCCCAGGTTGCCCGGGTCGCTGATGCCATCGAGGACCAGCACCAGTTCGCCAACGGCCGGCGCACTGAGTGACGCGGGTGCCGGTGCGGGCACCACGGCCACCAGGGTATTGCCGCTCTCCAATGTGCCGATGCGCTCCAGTTCATGTGCAGGCAGGACCTGGAGCGCGGGGTGGCGCAGGTGGCGGGCCGCTTCCTCCGTGGCGTACAGCGCTTCCACCTCAGTACCGCTGGCGAGCAGTTCCTCCACCAGCTTGGGGCCCTGCACCAGGAAGCGCCCCTGCTCCTCGCGGCCCTTGCGGTGGTGCAGTTCGCGCAGGCGTTTGCGTTCGGCTTGTGTGGTCACGGGGGCGGATATCTTTGGCGCTGCCTTTGCAACAGTGCACCGAATGGTGCGCAAATTAGGCAGCACCCGCCGATCACTTGTTCAGCCGCACTTCGCATACCGCCCTGCTCTCCTTGGTGCTGCTGATGGCCGCGTGCAGCCCCACCAAGCGTGTACCGCCCGGCGAGCATCTGTTGAAGCGCAACGCCGTAGTGCTGAAGGATCGCAGCGTGCCCCTGTCCGAACTGGAGTCCATCATCAAGCAGAAGCCGAACAAGAAGGTGTTGGGACTGCGCTTCTACCTGAGCATGTACAACATCCCGGACCCTGACCGGATCGAACGGCGGAAGCAGCGTCTTGTGGACCGCACGGACGAACGCAATGAGCGTCGCCGTGAACGGGGCAAGGCACCCAAGCCTTATGGCCGCACCACCGGCGAATGGCTCCGCGAGGTGGTGGGTGAGCCGCCCGTGCTTCTGGACAGCAGCCAGACGGAACGCTCCAGCGATCAGATGGAGCTCTACTTGCAGAAGGAAGGGTGGTTCAATGGTCGGGTGCGCGACACCACCTACTTCGTGCATGCGGGGCTGTGGGGGATGAAGCGTGGCGTACCCTTCAGCAAACCCAAGGCCTGGGTGCAATACCGCGTGGAGCCCGGTCGCCCCTACCGCATCCGGCGCGTGCGCCAACTGATGGGCGACACGGCCATCGGCGCGCTGTTGCAACGGGACAGCCTGGCCATGCAGGTGCGGCCGGGGCAGCGCTTTGATGCGGATGTACTGGACCAGGAGCGCGAACGCATCACCACCCTGCTGCGCGAACGCGGCTACCTCTTCTTCAACAAAGAGCTGCTGGTCTTCACGGCCGACACCACCGTGGGCGACCATGAGGTGGACCTGACGCTGCGCCTGCAAGTGGCGGGGCGGGAAGGGAGCGCCTTGGGCAATGCTCCTGAAACGCGGGTGTATCACCTGGACCAGGTGGAGGTGGTGACCAAGGTGGCCGGCAACACTGCTTCACAGCGCACGGACAGTGTGACGGTGGAGCAGCACCTGCTGCTGTTCGAGGACCGGCAGCGCTATGTGCCCAAGGCCCTCACCCAATCCATCTTCCTGCATCCGGGCGAACGCTACCGCCAGAGCAACGCCGACCGCAGCTATCGTCGCCTCACGGGATTGCGGGTCTTCGACCGGGTGGAGATCGCCTTCGACACCAGCAGTACAGCGCGCAAAGACGCCGCCAACGCGCGGATCACGTTGTATCCCGGCAAGGAGCAGAGCCTCGCGCTGGAAGGCTTCGGCACCAACAGGGGCGGCTTTCTGGGGGTGCAGGGCAGCGTGGCGTACCG
>JALOLX010000066.1 GCA_025455765.1 Flavobacteriales bacterium
GATCTTGGACGCGGACACGCTGGTGGGCATCGGGCCGAACACCGACAGCTTCGTGTTCAACTGGGCCTCCGCCGCAGGCAGCCTGGATGTATCGGGTTCGACGGATGGCACGGTGGCCCTGCGGATCACCCTGATCCGCTCCATCTACGCCTCGTTCGACAACATCTACATCGAAGCTTCCGAGGACCCGGTGATCTCCTCCGTAGAAGAAACGCACGCGCCACTGCTGACCGCCTTCCCTGTTCCCTGCACGGACCAGCTGACCATTGCGGGGTTGTCCACACAGCCCGGCCCGGTCACGATCCTCTCCGTCGTGGGCCTGGTGGTGGGCACGGCGCCGCTGACGGCCCAAGGCACCGTGGACGTGTCCGATCTCGCGCCCGGCACCTATGTGATCCGCGTGGAAGCCAGCGGGCAATTGCGCACGGTGCGCTTCATCAAGGCGTGATCGGGCGCATTGCGAGCGGATGCGATCATGGCGAGTAGGTCCATGTGATGGTCCGCCCGATGCAGTGATCCGGATGAAGTGCAGGCCGATCGGGCGTAGCGTGTTGTCCATCCGGCATTGGAGGTGGGCTGCAGCCGAGGACCGTGCATGCGCTGGTGCCAGTGTACTTCTGCGGTAGTGGGACCTATCCTGGGGTTTGGCTGGAACAGCGACGTGTGGTGATGCCCCCCCATGCACACCACCCCACTCCATCGATACATGGCGAATGCAGCCGATCTTTGGACCATGCGCCTCCTCTCCTTCCTTTTCCTGTTGCCCCTCAGCGCACTTGCTCAAACATGGGTGCCGCTCGCACCCGTGCCCGCCGTTGCGCGGCAAGGGCCAAGCAGCTTTGTGATCGATGGCAAGGCCTACGTGATGGGCGGCTGGAACTTCAACACCTTCTTCACCGAACTCTGGATGTACGATCCCGTGTTGGACGCGTGGTCGCAGAAAGCCGAGCTGCCGGGGCCGGGGCGGCAGTTCGGTGTGGCCTTCGCGATCGACGGCATCGGCTACTACGGCACCGGCAATGCGGGCAACACCGCTTACACGGATTGGTACGCCTATGACCCCACGACCGACACCTGGACGCAGAAAGCCTCGCTGCCTGGCATTGGCCGTACCGGCGCGGTGGGCTTCACGCTCGGCGGCCTTGGCTACGTGGCCACCGGCGGGCCCAACTACAGTAACAACGTGTACCGCTACGACCCCGTGCTGGACCAATGGACCACCCTGCCCAACTTCACTGGCACGCCACGTCGTTATGCGGCAGGATTCGTGCTCGGCGGATACGCGTACGTCTGCAACGGACAAGGCAGCAACGGCCACGGCAACACCTGCTGGCGCTTCGACCCCATGGATGATTCGTGGACACAGGTAGCCAACTATCCCACGGGCTGCAGCGGCGGCATGGCCGTAACGCTCAACGATCGCGCACAGCTGTTCCGTGGCTACAACGGTGCCAGCTACCAGAGCACCATTTACGAGTATGATCCCCTGACCGACGCGTGGACCCCACTCGCCAACTTCACCGGCGGCATCCGCGCTTACGCCACCACCTTCATGATCGACGGTGAGGGCTACCTCGCCATGGGCTTCGGAACACAGATGCAGAATGATCTGTGGAAGGTGGGCGGCATACCCACCGCCGCCGCGGAACCGGCGCAAGAACGGAACGGGTGCACGGTGGGGGCGCGCGCCGACGGATGGCATCTGCTGATGGACGCTCCCGCGCAGGTGCAGGTGTGCGATGCCATGGGCCGGGAGGTGTGGAGCGGCACCCTATCAGCTGCGGAAAGCCCATTGCCCTTAACAGCCAGGGGCACCTATGTGCTGCGCGTGCAAAGCGACGGGCGTAGCTGTACGGAGCGTGTTGTAGTGCCGTAACGCGATCGAGCTGTTCCGTTCATTGCTGTTCCTAGCGGAAGACCTAGCGTATCCTGTAGACCCTGTTCCTGACGCTTGGTCGAACGGAATGCAAAGGTCCCAAGCACCACCGGGCAGCAGCGGGGTTCGCTAGGCTTCCGCAGGTTCGCCGCCTCGGCCCTCTGCACAAGCCCATTTCCAATCGTCCATTCGGCAGCTTGCGGTATGCCTCGATCTGCTGATCGGAGACTTGGGAAGATGCCATGGCACCGCGCGGTTGGTGCGGCATCGGTCTGGCAAACCCTCCTCATCCAGCTTCCGGTCGGCGAGGAACGCCTACCTCTGATCGTGGGGGATGCCGGTCCAGCGTTCCATGCCACCTGAAGGAACAACGCAGGATCGAACCATGATCTCGACCGACCTTCGCATCATGCCCTCCTCCAGCACCCTCCCCGACCACGCCACCTTCCGCGCCGCTTACCCCGCGTTGAACGAGCGCTGCTACTTGGACACGTCGTCCATGGGGTTGATCGCCGAGAGCACGATACAGGCTGGCGATCAAGAACACCAACGCTTGATGCGCGAAGGAAGCACGCGTATATTCCAATGGATGTACGGCGGGAATGCGGATGTGATCCGCACCGTGGCTGCAAGCATCGGCGGTGCAGAGCAAGGCACGGCGCTCGCACAATGCTTCACGGCAGGCCTCGCGCAACTGGCGCCCTTGCTGATGCATCGGCCGAAGGTGCTGTTGATCGGCCACGACTACCCCACCCTGCATGCGCCGTTCGCCTTACCAGGGTTCCAGCGCGTGGTGGTGTCGCCCGAAGCGGATGGGACCATCTCCCTCGACACGGTGCGCAATGTGATGGAACGCGAGCGGCCGCAGTTGGTGGCCATCAGTGAGGTGCAGTGGTTGACGGGCTTCCGCATCGACCTGCACGCCGTATCGTCGCTGTGCCGGGCATTCGGCGTATGGTCCGTGGTGGACATCACGCAGTCGTGGTGTGTGGTGCCGTTGGATGTGCAGGCCGCAGGGATCGACATCGTTGGTGCCAGTGGATACAAGTGGCCCTTGGCGGGATTCGGCAATGGCTTCATGCACCTCAGTGGAGCGGTGCGCGCGGAACTGAAGGAGCGCCACGGCGTGGATCCCATCGCGATGCTCAACGCCGGTCACCGCGATCCGGTGGCACTCACGCGCCTGCAGGATGCGTTGGAACGCATCGCGACGATCGGCCCGCAGCGCATCGCGGGTCATGTCAACGCGCTGTGTACCTATGCCATCGCGTGTTTCGATGCGGCGGGCATTCCGGTGTTGCACGGTCGTGATGCGGCCCAGCGCGCGGGCATCCTGCAGGTGCAGGGTGATGAAGCGCAGGTGAAGCACTTGGAAGAGCATCGGGTGAAGGTGGCCTTCCGTGGCAAGGGCATCCGCGTGGGCATCCATTTCTACAACACCGAGGCGGACATCGATCGGTTGGTGGAGGTGTGGGAACGGTAACGCGGCGACCGAGCGGCATAGAGGACCGCGCTGGACCACCGAGGTCCAACCGAGCAGGGCTACGACCCCGTCGGACATTCCGTTGTTGTCCCGCGCAGAGAGGGGATCCCTCGTGGATGGGATACCACACCTACTCCACCACCACCTGCACGAAGCCCTGTTGCGCGCCCGTGATCACGCGGCAGCCGTAGAGCCCGGGGACCAGTTGATCCACGTTCCACGTGAGCGAGTGCGATCCAGCGGGCATCCGCCCCCGACGCTGTTCGGCCACCACCTTGCCTGTGGCATCGATCAACTGCGCGTGGAGCTCAGTGTCCGTTGTCAGGTGAACTGTGGTGGTGAGGACGTCCGCGCAAGGCACGGGATAGGCACGGATGCCCACATGCTGTGCGCGCAGTTCGTTCACCCCCGTGGTGATGCCGTAGCGGAACAGGCCGCCGCCAAGGGTGCCGGCATAGAGGTACACACCATCGCTGGTGAGGCGCGCCACTTGTGTCGAGGGGAGCCCGTTGTTGAATGGTGTCCATGTGGCGCCGCTGTCGCTGCTGAGGTAAACGCCACCGCCGCTGGTACCGGCAAAGAGCAGGCTGTCCATGGCGTGCAGGGCATAGCAGGCTGTCCATGGCGTGCAGGGCATATGTGGTGAGGCCGGTCAAACCGGTGATCGTCCAGGTAGCACCGAAGTCATCGGAACGGAACACCCCGCCCGCGCTGCCGGTGCCGAGGAAAAGCACATCGCCCATGCTGGTGAAGCTGTACACCTCGGTGCTGGTGAGACCGGTGTTCATCGTGGTCCAGGTGTCGGTGCTGTGGGCGATGCGCCGCACGCCGCCGGATTGCCCACCCACGAAGAGGTATCCGCCTGCGGAGATCATAGGCCACAAGCCGCTTACGCCAGTGATGGGTTCAGTATCCTGCCAGGTGAGACCTGCATCCACGGAGAGGTCGACCCCGCCACTACCCCACTGACAAGCGTAAAGGGTGTCGTTGTGCGATACGAAGCCACGCGCGCCGGCGAGCCCGCTGTTCTGCCAGCTGGCGCCATCATCCACGCTGCGGAAGACCGGCCCGAACTGGGTGCCACAGAAGAGGGCACCTTGCTCCGAGGCCAGCCACCAGTTGCTGCCATCCGTGATGCCGGTGTTGGCAACGGTCCAGGTGTCGCCGTAGTCGGTGGAACGTTGCACCGTGCCATTATATGTGCCGGCGAAGAGCGCGCCTTGATGCTCGACGACGCCGTAGACGCTGCCGGTCACGCCCAAGGGTTCCCACTGGGCTGCGGCGCGCGCACCGATGAGGAGTACACAGGAAAGAAGAAGGGGTCGGATGTCGTGAAGATGCATGGGGAGCACAGTTGATGCGCCGAAAGATCGAAGGGCTGCCGGACCTGTCACGCGCTGGTCGAGCGAGCGGTCGTTCGGCCGAGGGAGCGGTGGAACGGGACTCGACAGCGTGATGACGGCAGGTATAGGGGACCAGTGGATCAATGTCGACCTTTCCTACTGGGCGCTGTCACCACTCTACCTTCACCCCGGAGCCATGATCCACCTAAGTACCCCACGCTTGCAGTTGCGCGACCTTGAGGAGCGCGATGTGGAGGGCATCTTCGCACTCGATTCCGACCCGGAAGTACTTCGGTACATCGGCACACCGGTGATGACGGACCGGTCGGAAGCGGCGCAGGTGATCGCCAGGGTCCGCCGGCAGTACCTGGAGAACGGTATCGGTCGGTGGGCGGTGGAGGAGCGCGCGACGGGTGCGTTCGTGGGGTGGTGCGGCCTGAAGTGGGAGCAGAAGGTCCGCTCCTTTCCGTACTACGACATCGGTTATCGGTTGATCCGTGCCTACTGGGGCCGGGGCTATGCGACCGAAGCGGCCAGCGCCTGCCTACGGCATGGCTTGGAGGTGCTCAACTATCCGGAGATCTGCGCGGCGGCGGAGGTGGAGCACCATGCCTCCAACCGGATCCTGCAGAAGATCGGGCTGCAGAAAGGTGATCCGTTCGTCTTCGATGGGAAGGAGTGCAACTGGTACAGCCTGCGGAAGGAGGAATTCCTCACAGGGAATAGATGAGCGATCATATTCCACCCGCACCACCTGCGCACCGGTCCGCTCCGAACAGAAGATGATCCAGCGCACGGTGGCATGATGGACCGTGGACGAACAACGGAGGGTAACGTGACCGTGGCGTCCAGTGGCGATCTTCGTATACCGTGAAGCCGCTCTCCCTTCTCCTGCTCATCCTTCTTTTTCAGTCCGCCGAGGCCAGAGGACGCTTCTGGTCGTACACACTTATGGGCACCGCGTACGACCAAGCCACCAAGGACGTGCTGCGCAACACGGCACTGATGATCGGCGACCAGCTGGTGACCACCGACAGCCTGGGACACTACACGGTGACCATTAGCGGTGTTACCTGTGACAAAGGCACCCGTTGGCAGATCAAGCAGTGCAACGAGGAGGCTTATGGGAAGCTGGTGGTGCGGCGGTTGCTGAGCGAGGCGCGCATCACCATCAACAGTAACTGGAAGCAGTACGCCTTCTGCGAGAGCGGCATCACGCCCTGTTATGAGCAGCGTCGGGACCTGTATGTGCCGTAGGGAACCTCACCTACTGCTGTCTACCTTACACCCATGGCCCGCCCCACCACCAAAGCGGAACTCCTGCTTCAAAGCCGCACGCAGTTCGCGGCACTCTGCACACTGATCGATGGATACAGCGCTGGGGAACGCCAGCGCGCATTCAAGCCTGGCACCATGAACCGCAATATCCGCGATGTGCTGGGGCATTTGTACCATTGGCAGCTGCTGATGCTGGACTGGTACACCGTGGGAATGGGGGGTAGCAAGCCAGCGATGCCCGCCGAGGGCTATACCTGGGCCACCACCCAAGAACTGAACCAGTGGATCCACGGACACTACAATAACACTTCCCAAGAGGAGCTGCGCGATCGGTTCGAGCGAACGCATGCCGAAATGATGTCGCTGATCGAGCGGCATTCGGACGTGGAGCTTTTCACGAAACAGCGCTACGCTTGGACAGGCAGCACTTCGCTGGGCGCGTATTTCGTATCGGCCACCAGCAGTCACTATGCGTGGGCGCTGAAGCTCATCCGGAAAGGGATGAACTAGCGCGAAGCTTCCACACCCCCCAGAACATGAACACGCATTACAGCGATCGTGAATTCGTGAACAAGAAAACCGCGCAGGAGCTGGACAAGGTGTTCGGATTGCGGCACCGCGTCCCTTAGGCGCGGCACTCTTATCGCCCCAGCTTGAACAATAGGTTCTGGCGCACGGCTGGCCATTCGTGCGGAAGGATCGAATACACGCAGGTATCGCGCATGACTTGGCGCCCAGCCGTTCGATGGCGCGGCGGCTCGGGAAGTTGAACCAGCTGGTGCGGAACTCCACCGCGATGCAGCCCAGCGTATCGAAGGCGTGGGTGAGCAGCAGCAGCTTGCATTCGGTGTTAAGGGCGGTGCGCTGCACGGAACGCGCGTACCAAGTGGAACCGATCTCCACGCGGGGCTTGTGCGCTTCGATGTTCATGTAGGTGGTCATGCCCACCACATTGCCTGAAGCGCGATCACGCACGGCCCAGGGGAGCATGGTGCCTTGTTGCAGCAATGCATTGCGGCGGTCGATCTCTGCGCGCATGCCCTCAGGCGATGGCACGATGGTGTACCAGAGTTTCCAGAGCTCACCATCGCGGGTGGCGTCGCAGAGCTCATCGTGGTGAGCTTGCGAAAGCGGCTCCAGCGCAACTGCATGGCCGGTGAGGGTGATGGGTGTGAGGGCGGTTGGCATGCGGCAAAGGTGGTGCGGATCCTTGCGCTTGTGAACACGTCACGCCGGACCACTTCGCATCTCACTCCCCCATCGCGACGCGTGCTGCAAGCACAGCACTGATCAAGGTGACCGGCGTGAAAATGAGCGTCTCGCGCAGGTCCAACGCGAAGATGTTACCGATGGTATTGAGGGCGAAGAGCACACACACGGCCCACATGCCCCACTTGCCCACCATGGACGATGGACGGCGCATTCGCAGAATGATCAAGGCGGTGAAGAGCAGCAGGAAGGCGATGCTCACCAGGGCGCCGACCGTGCGTTCCTCCTCGTTCTGCAGGCGCCCGCCCCACACCATTTCCGTGGGGATGAAGCCCGCGAGGACGGTGAACTGGAACACGGTGGCAGCGATGAAGAGCACCAACAAGGTGATGGCGGCGGTGCGGAACGGGATCTGGTGCATGGGGAACAGTACTTGTCAGCGCCCTGTCGTATCGGCGGGCGCTGGGACCGGAAAGCGGAGGAAGGGGTCGCCTTTGCGATGATGTGGTGCAACGACCGGTATGCCTGCCTGTTGCTGCAGGAAGGCCAGCAGTTCGCCCAGCATGGCCGTATGCAGATCGAACTGTAGATCCAAAACGTGGCGATCTGGCACCGCGAAGCGTCCAACAACGGCCCGTCTGAGCAGGTAAGCACTGGTGTAGCTCTCATGAACGAAGGGCTGCTTCGGATCGAGGTAGCGGATATCGGCCTTCACGCCACGGAACATCGGGAACGGTGGCCTGCCGTCGGTGTCGGCCACCATGAGGATGGGCATCGGGTAGCTATGCGTGGTGATCGCCTCCAGCACATGCGGCCACTTATCACGGACCTCAGCGGTGTCGGTCTTCCACTCCATGGTGGTCTCCAGGCTGATGAAGGCATCGGCCAACCCGAGCTCGTGCAACGTACACCAGCCCTCCTGAGCGCCCCAGCTGTGGCCGATGTAGAAGACCTTGTTGCCGTTGGCGAGTTGCCGCGCGAAGCGCAGCATGGTGCGAATGCTGCTGCGATCGGGCTCCCACACCAACGGGTAACCGTAGGAGCGGCCCTCCAACGGCCAATGGAAGTTGCAGGAGAGAAAGATGAACCCGCTCTCAGCGAAGTGCTCGGCCATCCACACGTTCTCGTCACTAAAACCTTGTGATCCGTGGTGGTAGACGATCACCGGGCGCGGCGAACGAACCGGCAGTGCGGCCCTGTACGCATGCGTGCCCAATGCAAAAAGGCTGTCCTTCACGTGCTGCTCGGTGTATGGCGCGTAGTCGATCGGTCCGTCCCCTTCACAAGGATAGCGCAGCGCGTACTCGACGAAGGCACTGTCCATGCGAAACACCAGTTGCTCATACACAGGCTGTAGTGCGGATGGCAGCGCGGGCTTTCGCAGTTCGCTGAACCGAACGTTGCCAGGATCGGGCCTGCCAACAGGTGCCGCGATGGTGCCCTCCAGCGGGAACCAGGCTTGCAGGAAGAGCGGTGCAGGACCGGAATAACCGAAAGCGCTATAGTGAAGGCTGTCGTTGTAGAGCAGGGTGTCGGCAAACCCGATCGGGTGCGGTGACTGTGCATGCAGCATACCGCACACGAGCATGAACGGCACTCCGTTGAACGGTCGCATGAACGCCAATGTAACACGCTTTGACAACGCTCAGCGCCCCCTTCACCGTGTTCGCGATCTTCGCAGCAGGCAGCGAACCGCTGTGCTACCACGTCTTCCTATTAAACCGGACACCATGCGACACGTTACGCTCTGCACAGCTTTCGTACTGTACCTGACCTCCTTCGGGCAAACATGGAGCTTCCCTACGAGCAACGCCACCTGGGTGCAGTACTACGAGGTGATGGTCACGCCCCTTCCCCTACCGCAGTTCGCATGGATCAGCACGGCCAACTTCTGCATGGGCATAAGCGATACGCTCATCGGTGGCGTGGCCTACTCGCAGTTGCACTACTGCGGCGCTGCCTATGTGGGCGGTATCCGGGAGGAAGACCAGGCCGTGTATTTCTATCCCGCTGATTCGACACAGGAGTACTTGCTCTACGACTTCGGTGCCGCAGTGGGCGACACGTTGGAGGATATCTATGTGAACGAACCTCTAGGACTGAACGGTTCATCGGGTTGGTTGGGTACGGGAACCTTCGATCTGCTGGTGCAGGAAAGCGCGCCTTCAGCTGACCATGGTGGACGCATTCGTATGCGTGTGCAAGCCATCGACCCCAATGTGAACATGGATTCCGAATGGGTGGAGGGCATCGGTTGTGTGCACGGCCTGTTCAACTTCAACCCCATCAACATCTCGGAATACTGGTATGGGCTGGAGTGCATGAGCCACAATGGGACCTTGCTTTGGAACGGTTCGTATGCAGGCACCGACGGGAGCTGTTCGCCGATCTTCCTCGGTGTGGAAGAGATCGCTCCAACGTCGCTTCGGGCCTACCCGAATCCCACCGTGGACAGGGTCCGCGTAGAAGGCCTCGGCCGCACGCTCGTGGTCCGCGATGCGTTGGGGCGCATCGTGGCAGCGCCGGTGACACGCGTCGCCCGTGACATCGCTGATATCGACCTCAGCGCACTGGCCAGCGGCCCCTACATCGTTCAAGATGAACGCGGCCTCAGTGTGCGTGCCTACCGTGAATAGGTCACACTTCAGGGGCGTACCCTTGCACAGAGTCTTCTCTGCTCCTGCACGAAACCTGGTCGGTCCGCTGCACCCCGGTACTTTAGCTGCTGACGGTCCTTTCTTACCCTGGGCCGCCATCCGGTAAGGTTGATGGTACCGGGTATCCCCTCCTGCACGCTCCAGCAGCGCTCGTGAACTTCATCGCCGACACGCCAACGAAGGCCGATGGTGCTATGGCCGGGCCAGATGTCGAGCTTACCCACACAACTATCCCAGGCTGCATCGATCACACCGGGTTGTTTCCTCAACCAGTCCACGATGCTGTTGTAGGTGAGCGAATGCACCGTGATCATCGTTGATCCGTTGTCCACCTGCTCCCCTTCCTTCCGCGCCATCAGTTCGCGCTTCATCCAACGGTCGATGGCGCGGACGTCTCCACGTTTCACGGCGCGCGTGAAACCATCGGGATCCTGCATGGGAAGGCCGTAGAAACCAGTGCCCACGTGGATCGGACCACGTTCGAACAGTTGACCACTTGCGAACGCTGGGCCGAGCAACAGAAGCAGGAGGAGCGTTCTCATTTCTTCAACCAAGTGCGCCATTCGGCGATGGCCTGCTGCAGTTCACGCTCCGGCATTACCAGGTACACCTGCCCATCAGCGGTCGAAAGGTGCTTCTGCCCGGTGAAGAGGTCCAAGGTGGCCATCACCTCGCGCATGTAGATGTCATGGATGGTGGAGTTCTCGCTGCCGTTGATCCCTAGTGGCGTGGTCTCCAATGCACGGATCAGGTAGTGTACCGCCGCTCGGTCCTGTTGATCCAGTTTCGCGGAGCCTACCTTGGTGGTACACACCAGTGGCCGCAAGCGGCGATACTCTTGAAGCTCACGCAGCCCTTCGATGCGCGTATCGGCGTACCAGTGCGCTGCGGCGGCCATGGCTAGCGGGAAGTTCAGGTGCCGCTTGATGTACACATGGGTGCCCATTGCGTGCGGATCTTCGCTCCAATACCTCCGCGCGAAGCGCTCGAAGTGGTACCGCACGCTGTCGTTCTTCAATTCCTCCTGTAGCATGCCAAGTAGTTCGCAACTGAGCGGTGTCACCGGGGGATAGAAGTCCTTGAACATGCCTGTGCTGTCCGTAAGGGTGCGTGCAACGTAGGCGGCGAAGGTCTCGGGCACCTGGTCGCACAGCTCCTCCTGGGGTGCTTCAGCGTTCGCGCAGGCGAACAGGATCGGGAGCAACAGGGTGGACCACATGGCCTTCATAGTTCGAGGCGATGGCCAACGGTGAAGTAAAGGTCCTTGTTCAGCAAGAAGTCCACATCGCGGAGGTGTTCGTCCTGTGCCGGGACCTGTCGCAGTCGGTAGCGCCCCTTGACCTCGGCTTGCAGGTGGAGCACGACGTGATGTGGCCAGCTCTCGGTGAACACATCCGTATCGGTGCGCACCGCGAAGGTGAGGTCGCACAGCGTGGTGCAGCAGTCCTTCATATGGAAACCGCCCAGAGCAGCCACATGCGGCTGGCCACTGTTGTTCCACACGAACTCGAAGCGCATGCTGTCATCTGGTTCCGGGTTGATCGGGCTGATGCGCACGTGGTCGCCGAACAGGTCTCCAATGACCGTATCCCGCGGCACCCCGGTATCGATCACCATGGAATCTTCCTTCCACCGATAGCGGGTCGCTTGCCATTCAAAGGTACCAAGGTCGATGGTGCGTGCGTAAGGCGCACGGATGACCATCGTGGAATACCCTTGGAACGTGGGTGCCATGTTGATCAGATGGATATCCACCCAGCGACCATGCTCGTTGCGGATCACCTCGCACATGAGATCACCTTCGAACCGTCCGGTCCGCTGATCCACCATCAGCTGTGGCCTCGTGGGAACCACACCATACCGACGAGGCTCCGTGTGGGCAACGACCATGGCCGTGTAAAAGCCTCGGATCTCCCAGCTCTGGATGTTGGCCACGATGCCGGTGACGTGGACCGCACGAACGGCCGCCGATACGCCCGGAGCGAGTACCACGATGACCAACCCGAAGATGAAGCGCATGATCAACGGTACACGCATACGCCCACGAAGTTCGAACGAAATGCCCATTCACGTGTACAGAGGGGCATGAGGCTCATCCTGCTCCTATCCGTGCTCTTCCCCGCCCTGCTCGCCGCCCAGCATTGCGGCTACGACTTCGCGTCCATCATCGTCGTCCATGCACATCGGTCGAACAGCGCAACAGTGGAGCCCCGGTTACGCATCACCCTCCTCGATACCAACAACCTACCGGCCGTGATCAATGGGCAGGAATGGAACCGGTTCCGGCCGAACGATGGGCGCAGCACCCTGCCCGACCGCGCCTGGCAGCCACACTTCGAACGCTACTCCGGTCTGGTGTTCCCCTTCGCCGGTGACAACTACGTACTGGTGGTCCCCTCCCGCTTGGACTACTCCGGGTACTCGATCCTTGTGCAGGACGAGCGCAATGGCGGTGTTGGCGAACTAAGACGCACGGTGGTGCCGATCACCAATAACGATGTGTACCCATTGTGTGGCCGGTATGATGATGATATCTATCCGCCCATGGAAGGAAGACCGAACTTCGCTCCGGTGGACATCATGCTACAAACGCGATGAGACCCCTGTTCCTGCCCTCACTGCTCGTGCTGAGCTTCAGCACCTCCGCACAGCCCGTCTTCGATCGCAACTACTGCGGCTTCGCGCCCAACGATAGCATCGATATCACGAACGATGGCATAGCGGACCTGGTGGTGCTGGGCTTCCGCAGTGGCACGGATGACGA
Organism: Flavobacteriales bacterium; assembly: GCA_025455765.1. Classification (GTDB taxonomy): domain Bacteria; phylum Bacteroidota; class Bacteroidia; order Flavobacteriales_F; family PHOS-HE28; genus PHOS-HE28. The sequence goes on from JALOLX010000066.1 coordinate 12,611, forward strand.
GCCGAGCAGCTCGGGGAACTGCTATCTCCACGTGATGAACCTGCCGGGCACCAGCCTGCTGAACTCCCGTGATGGGCAAGGCCAATGGCGGTTGAAGGTATGCAGCAAGGGCGATAGCATACCAGCCGTGCCCACCCGACCGCAGGATGACCTTCAGATCCCCTTGGTGAACTACACCGATGGTTCAATACGGGTGGCTTATTGGGGGTATGGTGGTCAAGCTGAAGCGTTCACTACTGCTCCCAACCTGAACGACCAGCATTACGTGTTCAGAACGGTGGCGAACGATCGCGCTTGGCATGGATACTTCACCATTGAGCCTCCCTTGGGGAAGAACATGGTGAAGGTCCGCGTCGATGCGTTGGTGCCGGTAGATCAACCCTTCCTGGTGCGATGAGCGCACCGATCCAACCTTGACTTGATCCCATGAATAGATCGCTCCTCTCCCTTTCCGTACTGCTGTTCCAATTTGGGCTTCACGCCCAATTCAACTGGCAGTGGGCGCGTCAACTGACCGGGGAGATCCAACCTTCCATGAACGGCCTTGTAGTGGATGCAGCAGGTAACACCGTGGTCTGCGGCGAGTTCTACGGTACGCTGACCCTGGGTACGCTGCCCGCACTGACCAGCACTGGACAGAGCGATCTGTTCGTAGCCAAATTCACTTCGGACGGAACGCCGCTTTGGGTGCGCAGTGCAGGAGGCGCCAACTTTGATGGGGCCTTTGACGTGGCTGTGGATGGCGAAGGCCGGATCACCATTACCGGCTATTTCGAAAGTCCCAGCATCAGCTTCGGATCAGCCACATTGAACAAGCTGGGCAGCATGGACATCCTGGTGGCGCAGTACGATGCGAACGGTGATCCACGCTGGGCACAGCGTTACGGATGGACTGCCAACAATGGTGTGGAATGGGGTCGCGC
>JALOLX010000002.1 GCA_025455765.1 Flavobacteriales bacterium
AGTTTCATTCACCACGATCCCTGCTGTTTGCGCAGGAAGCGCACCCATCGACCTTGGCGCGTTCGCCACACCTGCAGGTGGCACTTGGAGCGGCACCCAAGTGGCCGACAACGCGTTCGATCCTGTATCGGTCGGCACTACAGAATTGAACTACACCTACAGCGATGGGACCTGCACCAACATGATCACGACAAACGTTACGGTCACCGCTGCACCCGTCGCCAATGCCGGTCCGGATCTGAGCAGCTGCACCGATGAGATCGTGCTGCAAGCGGTACCCGCTCAAGGTGTAGGTACCTGGTCCTTCACGAGCCTGCTTAACCTGAACACAGTGAATGCCGCAGATGCCACGGTAACCTCATCTACGCCAGGCTCCCACGAGCTGGTGTGGACCGTGAACGATGGCGTGTGCACTGCAGCGGATACCGTGCACATCACCTTCCTCGATCCAGGTACCTCGGCGACCCTGACCTGGAGCGTGATCGAAGGGTCCGCCTCGCTCTACGATGCTTCCCAGCCGGTGGCCTACATCACCGACCTCCTCCCAGGCAACTATACGGTGATGCTTACGGCCAGCTTGTCAGAGTGCTTCAGTCTCAGCGATACCCTGCAGATCACCGTGCTCGACCTCTTCATTCCGGAAGGGTTCTCCCCGAACGATGATGGCGTGAACGACACCTTCCGGATCACTGGTCTGGCGGCTTACCCAGGCGCCAACCTGCAGATCTATGATCGCTGGGGGCTGATGGTGCACGAGAACACCGACTACGCCAATGAATGGAAGGGAACAGGACGCAACGGTCACGACCTGCCGGACGATACCTACTTCTATGTCCTGAACCTTCCTGAGCGAGGCACGTACAAGGGCCACCTCATCATCAAGCGATGATGGACATGCGGATCACGCTATCCATAGCTTTTTGTGCCTTCCTGAGCGGGAGCTGGGCCCAACACAGCCCGCTCACGAGCCAGTACCTGTTCAATGGACTGGCGATCAATCCGGCCTATGCAGGTAGTCGCGATGCCCTTACCACGAACCTCACCTATCGCAAGCAATGGGTGGGGTTCAGCGGTGCGCCTGTCACCCAGATCCTGAGTGTTCATGCTCCCGTTGCCCGTCGCAAGGTGGGTCTGGGCATCTTGGTGCTCAATGACCGCATCGGCGTCAGCGACCGAACCGGACTTTACACGGCCTATTCCTACCGTCTGCGCATGCCGAAGGGCAAATTGGCCCTCGGACTCGGCCTGGGAGCCTCCTTGCAGCGCTCGCGCTATTCCGAGGTGGCCATCCAGGACCAGAGCGACCAAGCCTTTGCCACCGATGTCCGGGGGCGCTTCCTCCCCAATTTCAGCACGGGTGCCTACTATTACAGCAAGCGCTGGTTCGCCGGCCTTTCCTTGCCGTTCATGCTGATGCGTACATCCGCACAAGGGAACGAAGCAACGGTGCTCAGCCAGCTGGAACTGAACGCACAGCCGATGGCTACCGCAGGGTACCTGTTCGACCTCTCGGACGACCTCAAACTGAAGCCCACCTTCCTCGCCCGATATCGCATCGAAAGCGGACTGCAGGCCGATCTGTCCTCCAATTTGATCTACAAGGAACGATTCTGGCTGGGCGCCTCCTATCGAACACAGGACGCTTTCATCGCATCCGTAGAAGTACTTCCAACACCCCAATGGCGCATCGGATATGCCTATGACCTGGGGCTTTCGCAACTACGCAGACATCATTTTGGAACCCACGAGGTGATGTTGCAGTATGAGTTCGGGTATCGCATCCGCGTAAAGGACCCCCGCTACTTCTGATCATGAAGCGCATCGCTCTCCCCCTTCTGATGCTGCTCCTCGCCCGGTCCGCCGGTGCGCAGGAGCTGATCGAAGTGCGCTCCATCGCTATCGCCGGTGGTGGCGAGGATTATGCCCCCGTGTGGCTCGATAGTGGATTCGTGATGTGCAGTGTGCGCGAAGCCTCCGGCGCCATCGATTTCCGCGACGCCGACTCCGGAAAACCCCTTTCAGACCTGTACTGGGTCCCCTATCGCGATGAACAGTGCGGTACACCCGTGCTTTTCAGCGCCGCCCTGGCAAGCCCTGTGAACGAAGGGCCGGCCAGTTTCAGTGCCGATGGACGTACCATCTGCTACACGCGCAATCTCGAACTACCAAAGAAACTCTCGAACCTCCGCGGAAAAGCCGCTCAGTTAGGTCTGTTCTTCTCCACTCAGCAGGACGGCATCTGGCAGGCACCGGTCCCATATCCGTTCAATACGGCGGGGTATACCACCATGCACCCGACCCTCTCGCCTGACGGTCGCACCGTGATCTTCACGAGCAACCTGGTGAATGGTCAAGGGATGGACCTCTACTTCAGCACCTTTGAGAATGGCGAGTGGACGAGCCCGGAACCGCTCCAAGGCCAGCTCAACTCCACCTCCAATGAGGTCTATCCGCAACTACAACCCGACGGTTCGCTCGTGTTCGCGTCAGATCGTCCAGGAGGTCATGGCGGTTTGGACCTCTACCGCAGCGAACGCTACCATGGCCGATGGACACGTCCAGAACTCCTTCCTGCCCCCATCAACAGCGAAGGGAATGACGTGAGCTACACCGGTCATCGCAACGGTCGCTCCGCACTGTTCGTGTCGAACCGGGAGGGAACCGACCGCATCTACCACATGGAACGCACGGTGCCCAAGTTCAGGGAATGCACCGCCCAACAGGATGACAATTTCTGCTACCGCTTCGCCCAACGTGAACGCGCCGTGCCCGCCAGCCTTCCATTGGACCACGTATGGGACCTGGGCGATGGCAACCGCATCACCGGGTTGGTGGCCGCGCATTGCTACGAGCGACCCGGCAGCTACGAGATCAAGAGCCTGCTGGTGGACCGCAAGACCGGCCAAGTGTTCCATACGCTTTCCAGCGAAGTGCTCCATGTGGAACAACGGGTACAAGCCTACATCGCCGTTCCCGATACCGTGCGGACCGGACGTGCTGTTGTGCTCCGTTCCGATCTCAGCCATACGCCTCATCTGCAGCCCATGGAGTACCATTGGGACCTCGGCGATGGCGCACAGCACAAGGGCCGCACGTTCGCGCACACCTACAAGACCCCTGGCACATACACGCTCAAGCTCGATGTGCTCGGACAGCCCGGTGCTGATGGTGTGATCCGCAACACCTGCAACACGCGGACCATTGTTGTGCTCGACCGCTATCGCGATCAGGAGGACCAGTCCGTGGCAGCTGTCTACCAGGATGCGTTCGGTACCCAACACGCGTTCAGCTACCAGGAACTGCCCTTCGATATGACGGAGCTGAACATGGACCTCATTGGTGATGGCACCTTCGCGGTTCAACTGTTCGCCACCCGCGAACGCATGAGCCTCGACGACCCTCGATTCAGTGAGATCCGCAAGCATTACCCGGTCGTGGAACGCTTCGATCCAGTAACATCCACCTACATCTACTTCGTGGGCGAGGCCAAGACGATGGAAGAGATGTACGCGGTCTACAAGAAGGTGAAGGAACTCCAGTTCATGGAGGCGGAAGTCTTCGCGCTCAAAGAAGAGAAGCTCATCGACCTCAGCGAACTCGACCTCTCCAGCCTGGCTGATCTGAACCACAAGAAGGTGCGGACCAGCGCGATCCACTTCGCCTACAAGAGCGCTGCGCTCGACTCCGCCTCCTTCCCCGTACTGGAGCAGATGCAGAAGCTCCTTCAACAGCACTCCAACCTCTCGCTGGTCATCGAAGCACATACGGATGACATCGGCGGACGCTCCTACAACTTGGACCTGTCCCAGCAGCGCGCCAATGGCGTGGTGGACTTCCTCGTCCAGCGTGGTATTCCAAGCGACCGTCTCGTACCGATCGGCCATGGCAAGAACCAACCCATCGCCTCGAACAAGAGCGAGATCGGACGCGCCAAGAACCGACGCGTGGAATTCCGCATGGTGGTGAAGGACGAAGCCGCCGCACTCCTCCGCGGAACCCCCTAAAGCCCGCCCCAGCCCGTATCTTCGGCGCTCCATGCGAGCGCTCCGTTCTGCCCTGTTTGCCGTGCTCCTGTTCGTGGGTCCTGCGAGCGCGGCACAAGCGGTCCAAGCCCTGGAGAACCGCGGTCAATGGCCCAACGAGGTGAAGTTCCGTACCGAACTGAACGGGGCGGTGCTCTGGTTCGAGGAGCGTTCCGTGGTAATGGATCTATTTGATGCCAACGCAGCAGCCAGCGCGCATGGCAACATCGCAGTACGACCTCGAGGCACCATCGACCGACACGCCGTAAGACTGCGCTTCCTATCCGCCACACAGAACTCCTCGTGTACAGCGGACAGTCTCCGTCCTGGGATCCATCACTTCCTCCTCGGCGATCGGCCTGAGCACCATGCGCGTGACGTTCGCGCTTTCGCCCGTATCCGCTACAGCAACGTGGCGCCCGGATGTGATGCGGTGTTCCACACGGACCGCGCCGCCGCCAAGTACGACCTGCTCGTCCATCCCGGTGCCGATCCCGAAGCCATCCGCTTCACCTATGAGGGCGCTGATGAGATCAGCATCAGAGGAGCCTCCCTCGTGGTCAACACCAGCTTGGGGCGCATCACCGAACACATTCCCATCGCCTATCAGACCATCGCTGGCGAACATGTGCCCGTGCGCTGCGCCTACATCCAACGCAAGGATGGCATCGGATTCTCGCTGGGCCAGTATGACCGGTCGCTGCCACTGGTGATCGACCCTACGCTCGCCTTTGCCACGTATTCCGGGTCGTTCAGCAACAACTTCGGCTACACCGCCACCTTCGATCGGGCGGGGTTCCTCTACGCCGGAAGCACCGCTTTCGGCAACCAATACCCCGTCACCCTGGGCGCCTATCAAGCTGCGTTCGCCGGGGGCATCGGTCAGGGGAACAACGGCGGCACCGATATCGTCATCACCAAATACGATACCACGGGCAGCTTCCTGGTGTGGAGCACGTACCTCGGCGGCGCGCGTGATGAGATGCCCCACAGCCTGATCGTCGATGACAACGACGAGCTCCTCGTCCTCGGCACCACCGGCTCATCGAATTTCCCCATGGCACCATCAGCGTACGACAACACCTTCGCGGGCGGTGCTGCCATCACGCCGTCCGGCCTCGGTGTGTCGTTCCCCACAGGCACCGATATGGTCGTGGCCAGGCTCAGCTCAACTGGTGGTGCATTGCTCGGCTCTACATACCTCGGCGGTGCAGCCAACGACGGACTGAACACCGCACCGGGTCTGCGCTTCAACTATGCGGATGAGGTCCGTGGCGAAGTGCTGCTCGACGCGCAAGGACGTGTATGGGTGGTGAGCTGCACCCAAAGCACCAATGCACCAGTGACCGCAGATGCCCTGTTCGCCTCGTTCCAAGGGGGCGCTCAGGATGGCTATGTGGCGCGCTTCAATGCGCAGCTGACCGAGCTGCAGTTCGCCAGCTACATCGGTGGTTCGGCAGCGGACGCTTGTTACAACGGCGCGTTCGATGGCAGTGGAAGCCTGTTCATCACCGGAGGAACGGCAAGCAGTGACCTCCCATCTTCAACAGATGCCGCGCAGCCCCTCATCGCAGGCGGCCCAGCTGATGCCTTCGCCGCGCGCATCTCCACCGCACCCTTCACCTTGGATGCGCTCAGCTATTGGGGCTCCACCGGCTATGACCAGAGCTACTTCGTGGAATGCGACACGGAAGGGAACGTCTTCCTGTTCGGGCAGACCAATGCGCCCAGTGGAGCACTGATCGTGGACGCGAACTACCAGATACCGAGCGGCGGGCAATTCATCACCAAGCTGAACAACGACCTTTCCACCGTGCTGCTCAGCACCAGAACGGGTCGTGGCGATGGTGATCCGGACATCTCGCCCACCGCGTTCCTCGTGGATGTGTGCAACAAGATCTATACCAGCGGCTGGGGTAGTTCCCCCGGACTGGGCGGGAACCTCACCACGCAAGGACTGCCTGTTACAGCCGATGCACACCAGACCATCACGGATGGCAACGACCTCTACCTCGCCGTGTTCGACATCGACATGAGCGCGTTGATCTATGCCACCTACTATGGCGGCGGGCTCAGCCCCGAACATGTGGACGGCGGCACCAGTCGGTTCGATCGCAGGGGGCGCGTGTACCAGAGCGTATGCGCAGGATGCCAGAACAACGATGACTTTCCCACTTCACCCGGTGCTTGGAGCGCAACCAACAACAGTGCCGGCTGCAACAACGGTGTGCTGAAGTTCGATTTCGATGCGCCCCTCGTCATCGCCGCCTTCCAAGCAGCCGATACCGTTTGTGCACCCGGTAGCGTGGCCCTCATCAACCAGAGCAGCGGTGCGGCCAGCTACGCGTGGGACTTTGGTGACGGCAGCACCTCCACCGCCAGTACACCCGAACATACCTATGCCGTACCGGGAACCTATACCATCCGACTGATCGCTCGCAACGACAATGCCTGCAACCTGGCTGATACGGCCTTCCGCGAAGTGACGATCCTGCCACAGGCACCTCCGGTCACAGCCATGAACGACACGCTCATCTGTGGGCCGATCGCTGCGTTCGACCTGATCGCTGCGAGCAACGGCACCGCTTCGTTCTGGCAGTGGAGCACGAGCCACGCCTTCTCGGATGTCCTCAACAGCAGCCCGGCAGACAGCACCGCCACCATCGCACCGGCCGTAAGCGGCACCTACTACGTGCGCGTCGGTAACGGACCGGTGTGTCGCGCGATCGATAGCGTGCAGGTCATCGTATCGCTCGGGAACATCGCAGTGGTGGGCGGCGGTGGCATCTGCACCGGCGACACCATCACACTCTCCGTGCTCGGTGCCGATGCAGGCTCGACCTTCAGTTGGGAACCGGCCGACGAAGTGATCACTGGCGCCGGGACCGCCAACATCCGCGTAGCACCGACCAACGCCATCACCTTTGGTGTATCGGTCGTTGCACCCAGCGGCTGCGCTTGGAGCGGTGAGGCCTCGATCACCGTATCACCCATTGTCGCCACCACCGTTCAAGCAAGTGGTGACCCACTGCTGATCCTGCCCGGTGGCACCACGCAGTTGAATGCGTTGCCCATAGGACCAGGCATCACCTACAACTGGTCGCCTTTCGGCCCGCTCAACAACAGCAGCATCCCCAACCCCATAGCCACCCTGCAAGAGACCACACTGTTCACAGCAACCATCACCGACGGGGTCTGTACCAAGAGCGATACGGTGCTCATCAAGGTCCATGAACTGGTCTGTGGCTTCCCGGACATCTTCGTTCCGAACACCTTCACGCCCAACGCGGACGGGACCAACGACCTGCTCTTCGTGCGTGGCAATAACATCCAGCGTCTGGAATTCCTGGTGTTCGATCGTTCAAGGGACTGCCGGTCGACCCGGCCGTGTTCGTCTATCACCTCACCGTGGATTGCGGTGATGGTCAGCACTACTTCACCAAAGGCAACGTGTCCGTGATCCGATGAAGCAGCAGGCCGGTCAATACATGCATACAGATGCCCGACGAAGCCGGCATCTTGGGTTGCATGTCCTTGTTGCGCTGTTGCTCATCTCCGCTGCGCATACTTCGCATGTGCGTGCCCAGGACATCCACTTCTCCCAGTTCTTCCATGCTCCATTAGCCTTGGGCCCGGGCTTCATCGGTGCGTTCGATGGCACCCATCGGTTCAACGCCATCCATCGCCAACAGTGGCGCGCTGTCACCGTTCCCTATCGCACCTTCGGGCTGGGCTGGGATCACCGCATTCCATGGCGTGGACAACGGCTCGGTGTGGGAGCTTGGACCTACAACGACCGCGCGGGGGACAGCCGCTTGAACACCTTCCATTTCAGCCTCGGTGTGAACTGGACCCAACCCCTGGACAAGGCCGCTGAACACACCCTCAGCGTCGGTGGTCTGCTAGGCTTCAGCTCACGTTCACTCGACCGCTCCGACCTCAGCTTCGACGCCCAGTACAATGGCTTCTTCTTCGACCCACAGCGGCCTACCGGCGAAGGATCTCAGCGGGATGCCATGATGCACACCGACCTGCATGCCGGTGTCCGATACCGCTGGATCAGATCGTCGAGAAGCGATGTGCAAGTGGGGGCTTCGTTCTTCAACCTCACCTCCCCTCGTATCGGCTTTCTTGGCGATCCCGGAGAACCGCTGGACCGTCGGCTGGACCTTCACGTGCTGACCACGTTCCCTTTGGGCGACAAGCTGGATGTACTGCCGGTGGCCCGATACATGCGCCAAGGCACCTTCCAGGAATTCGACCTGGGCGCCGACCTCCGTCACACGCTGTTGCATCGCTACGGCCTGCATCGCGCCCTGCGCATAGGACTCTACCTCCGGGCACGCGATGCCGGTTACGCCCATGCCGCACTCGAATACGACGACTGGACCTTTGGGCTCAGTTACGATGTGAACACCAGTCGCCTGGTGCCAGCGAGCCGCTACCGGGGCGGTGTGGAGCTGAGCGCGATCTATATCCTACGCCCCAAAGCGGCCATCCCTGAGCGCTACCGTGCATGTCCAGACCAACGATGATGCGAAGCCTGACGCTCCTGCTGTTCACCATCGCCGCCAATGCCGGTCTGCGGGCGCAATCGGTCCAACAATGGCTGCGCTGGGGCGACGCCGCCATGGCTGCTGCCGACTACGCCAGCGCATGTCGCTACTACGAAGGTGCCTTGGACGCTGCACCGGGACGCATGGCCATCCAATGGTCCCTGGCCACTGCCTATCGCAACGACCGCCAGTATGTACCGGCAGCCACCCTGTACGAACGGGTGTTCTTCAAGGACCAGGGGCGCACCTATCCCGATGCCCTGCGCTGGTTGGCAGAAATGCAGCTCAGCAGTGGAGATACCGAGAAGGCCCGCGCCACTTGGGAGCGCCTTCGCAGCACGACCAAGGACCCCATCGTTCGAGAACGGGCCGATAACGCACTGAGCGGACTGGACCTTGCGGCGCGCTTCAGGCAACGTCCGGATAGTGTGGTGCTTTCCCTTCTGCCTGCTCCGATCAATGGTCCCAACACTTCGTTCGCACCACGCATCGGTCCCGATAGTGCCCTCTACTTCACTGCACTGAACGTCACTACGACATCTGATGACGTAGTGGTGGACACCTTGAACTACGGCACCCGCATCTATCGCAGCACGGCACAGAATGAAGTTTGGTCGACCCCGATGCCGGCTCTGCCTTTCACCTCGCGCGGAGATATCGCCAACAGCGCCTGGTCCATGGATGGTCGGCGCATCTACTTCACGCAATGCGCGCATGCTGACAGTTGCACCATCATGGTGGCCGAACGCAATGGAGCGCACTGGAACATCCATCCCTTGGAAGGCTTGGGGGAAGGATACGCCACACAACCCTGCGTGGTGGAATGGGACCAGCGCGAAATGCTCCTCTTCGTGCGTGGCGCAACGGACGTTGGCGGCGGCACGGACATCTGGCAAGCGCGCCTGGTGGATGGACGCGCGGTGGAACTACAACCGGTCACAGGTGGCGTAAACACACCGGGCAACGAGCGCAGCCCGTGGTTCGATGTGCGCCGGAACGAGCTTTGGTTCAGCTCGGACCACCTGCCAGGACTGGGCGGATACGATGTCTTTGTGGCACGCTTCGAGAACGATGTGTTCAGTACACCGGTCAATCCGGGAACACCCTTCAACAGCCCACAGAACGACCTCTACCCGTTCATTGATGCAACCACCGGCGAAGGCTGGCTCAGCAGCGATCGGCCGACCACCGGAACAGCGATGGACAAGCAGTGCTGCAGCCGGATCTACCGTTGGCTGCCCCCGGAACAGCCCCGTGCAGATAGCATCGCCACGGAACTCAATGCCACGACCAACGCGGTCCAAGCCCTGCTCGCCTTGCGCGATCAGCTTCCCCTGCACCTCTATTTCCACAACGACGAACCGGGCCCGCGCAGCACGATGCGGACCACTGCGCTCACCTATTCGCAGACGCTCGGATCCTACCGTGACCAGCTCGACACCTACCAGCGCCTGGCTCCTGACACTGCAGCGTTCGCCGCCTTCTGGAACGACCATGTGCTTCAAGGCGCCTTGGACCTGCAGCGCTTGGTCGAAGCCCTGTTCCCGGTGCTTGAACAAGGTCGGTCGGTGGTGCTGGAGGTGCGTGGCCATGCCAGTCCGCTGGCCGTGAACGACTACAACGCGCGGCTCTCCGAACGCCGCATCGCCAGCCTGCGCAACGAAATGGAGGTGGCGCTCAAGGGTGCCTTGAAGCCCTACCTGTTGGGCACGGCCAGCAATGGCGCCCGGCTCGAACTGCGCACACTACCCTTCGGAGAGGAAGAAGCCGACCGTGCCGTCAGCGACCAATTGACGGACCTTTCACGGTCTGTGTACAGCGTGGCGGCCGCGCGCGAACGACGCATCGACGTGCTCGGCATCGATGTGGCCGCCACCGTAGAACGCACCGATAGTGTGCTGCAGCTGGTGAAGGAACTGGGCGCGATCCGTCAGGACCAGCCCCAGCGCATCACCTTCCGCGTAGCGAACACCAGCCATCGACCACTGAAGTTGGTAGACAGCGACGCCGATTGCGGCTGCACCACGGCTGTGCTACCTGCTTCAGCCATCCCCCCGGGAGCATCGGTCGACCTGGTCATCGACTTCAGTGGCCGCGCTCCGCAGGGACCGCTCAGCCGTCATGTGCGCATCACCACCGATGGGACGCCCCAACGGGTGGAGTTGACCATCACCGGCACCGTGGTACCTTAGGCCGCATGGAACTGCTGCTCTTGTCCAACTCCACCCTTCCCGGTGAAGCCTTCTTCCACTGGCCACAAGCCCACGTTCAAGCTTTCCTTGCCGGGCGCACCAGGCTCGGCTTCGTGCCGCTGGCCGCAATGCCCGCACAACAGCCTGCCTACGTGGACAAGGTGCGTGCGGTGTTCGATGCCATGGGTGTTGAGCTCGTTCCTCTGTTGAACGATGGCAATGCTGGCAAGGCGCTCGATACCTGCGATGCGGTGGCCGTTGGTGGCGGCAACAGCTTCCACCTGTTGCGTGAGCTGTACAAGAGCGGACTCGTGCGCAGCATCACGGCGAAGGTGCGCGCAGGCATGCCCTACGTGGGCTGGAGCGCCGGGAGCAATGTGGCCTGTCCCACCATCATGACCACCAATGACATGCCGGTGGTGGAGCCGCCTTCGTTGCGGGCCATGCACCTGATCCCGTTCCAGATCAACCCGCACTACACGGAGGCCACCATTGCTGGACATGGCGGGGAAACGCGCGATCAACGCTTGGCGGAATTCCTTGAGGCCAACCAACAGATACCCGTGGTGGGGCTGCGGGAAGGCTCATTGCTCCAGGTGAGCGGCCAGCGCATCACGCTGAAGGGACGTGATATGAAGCTCTTCCGCCATGGCCAGGAAGCGCTCGTGGTGCCCGATGGTTCGTCCTTCCGCAGCGACCTTTCCGACCTTGGCCATCCACGTCCGGCCGGTGCCTGAGCACAGCGTGGACCCCCCTCGCTCATCGCACCAACACGTCGCATCGGTCCACTATGAAGAAGGTCAACAAACGCTCAGGAAAACGCGGGTTGCCGCCGGGATCCCTGGTGCATGTGGGCGAACCCGCCAGTGAGCGCTCCTCGATCCTGGTGTTCCGCTACAATGCCGAACGTTATGAGGAACTGCGCCCTGCCGACCTGAAGGGACTTGGCGCCGCACCTCCGGAGAACATGGTGCTCTGGCTGGACATCGATGGACTCACGTCGGATGAACTGCTCATGCAGGCCGGTGATCTCTTCGGCCTCCACCCTCTGTTGCTCGAGGACGTGCTCAACACCGACCATCGGCCCAAGGTGGAGGAATACCAGAACGAGCTCTTCGTGGTGATGAAAATGCTCAGCCTGGATGCGGAGACCGGCAGCATCCGTTCGGAGCAGATCTGCTTTGTGTTGCGGCCAGGGATGGTCATCTCGTTCCAAGAGCGCCCTGGCGACATCCTGGAACCCATCCGCGAACGCATTCGAAAGGACCTCGGCCGCGTGCGCCGTTCGGGGGCGGATTACCTGCTCTACACTTTGCTCGATGTCATTGTGGACCACTACTTCGTGGTCGTCGAAGACCTGGGGCAACGCATCGAACAGCTGGAACGCAAGGTGCTCGTGCGTCCGGGCAACGAGGACCTCGCCACCATCCAGGAGCTGCGCAGCATGCTGATCATGGTGAACCGCTACGTGACACCCACGCGCGAACTCGCCGGACGCCTCAACACCATCCAAAGTCCCCTCATCGAAAAGGCCACACGCCGCTACATCACCGATCTGCAGGACCATGCGGTGTACATCGCCGAGACCATCGGCACCTTCCGCGAACTGCTCAGCAGTCTGGAGAACGCCTACCACGCCGGGCAGAACATGCGCATGGGTCAGGTGATGAAGTTCCTCACCATCATCAGCACCATCTTCATCCCCCTCACCTTCCTGGTGGGGGTGTACGGCATGAACTTCAAGCACATGCCCGAACTGGAATGGCATTATGGCTACTTCGCGGTCTGGGGGCTGATGATCCTGGTGGCCCTGATCATGCTGCAATGGTTCCGCCGGAAACGCTGGTTGTGAGCACCTGCGCATTCCCCTGCGCAGCGATCGTTCAACCCGCTACTTTTGCCCCCGACAGACCGTCATGCGCGCACTCCTTTCCGCCCACCCCTTGGCTCCATGCCCTGCCTGCGCCCGCTGCAGCATGGCGCCTGTGCGCCCTCCTTTCCGCTGATGGTACCGCGCGCCCTCCCCGTGTACCGGCAGTATGCCACCTACGCGCAAGGGCCGTCCCGTTCGTCCGATCCACATACGCCGCCCGTCCTTCCGCATAGGCCGTGCTGCCGCATTCCTACCCGCTGAACGAAGCATGAAGACCCGCTACATCGACCTGATCGAGCAGACCTTTGACTTCCCCAAGGACGAGTTCAAGCTGGAAGGTGAGAACCTGGTGTGGAACGACCTCCCCCTGGTGGAACTGCTGGAAAAGCACGGCTCCCCCCTGCGGATCACCTACCTGCCCAAGATCGGCGAGAAGATCGATCTGGCCCGTGCCAGCTTCGCCAAGGCCATCAAGGAGCATGATTACAACGGCACCTACGAATACTTCTACTGCACCAAGAGCAACCACTTCAGCTACGTCATCGATCAAGTGCTGAAGAAGGGCGTGAATCTGGAGACCAGCAGCGCCTACGATCTGGAGATGATCGAGCTGCTCATTGAACGTGGCCGCATCACCAAGGATGCCACCATCCTCTGCAACGGCTTCAAGGATGAACGCTACATCCAAGGCATCGGAAAGCTCGCCAACAAGGGCTTCAACGTAGTGCCGATCATCGACAATATGGCCGAGATCTATGCGCTGGACGAGGTCATCGAGGGCAACTGCGACATCGGTATCCGCATCGCTGCGGAAGAAGCACCGAAGTTCGAATTCTACACCAGCCGCTTGGGGATCGGCTACAAGGACATCATCCCGTTCTATATGCGCAACATCAGCAAGCAGAAGAAATTCCGCCTGAAGCTGATGCACTTCTTCATCAATACCGGTATCACCGACACCGCCTACTACTGGAACGAGCTCAGCAAGTGCGTGAACGTGTACTGCGACCTCTGGAAGCTCTGCCGCACGCTTGACACGTTGGACATCGGCGGTGGTCTGCCCATCAAGAACAGCCTCAACTTCAGCTTCGACCTAGACTACATGATCGGGGAGATCGTAGGGCGCATCAAGGACGTTTGCGAGGAGAACAAGGTGCAGGAGCCGCACATCTTCAGCGAATTCGGGAGCTTCACTGTCAGCGACAGCGGTGCCACCTTCTTCAGTGTGCTCTATCAGAAGAAGCAGAACGAAAAGGAACGCTGGAACATGATCGATGGCTCGTTCATGACCACCCTGCCCGATACGTGGGCCATCAGCAAACGCTTCATCATGCTTCCTGTGAACAACTGGGAGGATGAGTACGAACGCGTGTTCCTGGGGGGCATGACCTGCGACAGCGACGACTACTACAACAGCGAACAGCACATCAACGCCATCTACCTGCCCAAGTACCGCGAGGACCGCAAGCAGTACATCGGCTACTTCAACACCGGCGCCTACCAGGATACACTGGGCGGCTTCGGCGGCATCCAGCATTGCCTCATCCCCAAGCCCAAGCACGTACTGATCGACCGTGACGCGGACGGCAACCTGGTGGACCGTGTGTTCGCCGAACGCCAGACCGCTGAGCGCATGCTGCAGTTGCTGGGTTACCTCTGAGCCCCTGCTCCACCGGTCCTCTTCATTTCCCCGGCCCACAGTTCTTCGGCAATTCAGAACAGGCGTCTATATTTCGCCCCGCATACGACCAATGAGCAGCAACCGTCCCCTCTCGGCCTTCATGGAAAAGCACTACCTGCACTTCAATGCAGCAGCGCTCGTGGATGCCGCCAAAGGCTACAAGGCCCACCTGGCCCAAGGCCGCAAGATGATGATCACCCTCGCCGGTGCCATGAGCACGGCCGAACTGGGCAAGATCCTGGCAGAAATGATCCGTCAGGGCAAGGTGGACATCATCAGCTGCACCGGCGCCAACCTGGAGGAGGACGTGATGAACCTGGTGGCGCACGACCATTACGAGCGCATCCCCAACTACCGCGACCTGACCCCGGCCCAGGAGCGCGACCTGCTGGACCGCGGCATGAACCGTGTGACCGACACCTGCATTCCCGAGCACGAAGCCTTCCGCCGCCTTGAGAAGCACGTCCTCGACCTGTGGACCGCCGATGATAAGAGCGGCAAGCGGCGCTTCCCCCACGAGTACTTCTACGAAATGATCCGCAGCGGCGTGCTGCAACAGTACTACCAGATCGACCCGAAGGACAGCTGGATGGTGGCCGCCGCCGAGCGCAACCTGCCCATCATCTGCCCCGGTTGGGAGGACAGCACCCTGGGCAACATCTTCGCCGGCCACTGCATCACCGGGGACTGCAAGCCCTCCATGATGAAGAGCGGCATCGAGTACATGATGTTCCTGGCCGAGTGGTACACCAACAATTGCGGGCCCGATGGCATCGGCTTCTTCCAGATCGGAGGGGGCATTGCCGGCGACTTCCCCATCTGCGTGGTGCCCATGCTCCACCAGGACCTCCAGCGCGAGAGCATCCCCTTCTGGAGCTACTTCTGCCAGATCAGCGACAGCACCACCAGCTATGGCAGCTATAGCGGTGCCGTGCCGAATGAAAAGATCACCTGGGGAAAACTCGACATCCACACCCCCAAGTACATCATCGAAAGCGATGCTACTATTGTGGCGCCGCTCATCTTCGCCTACGTCCTGGACATGTGAGCCGCTCACCCCATGCAACGCCTGATCCGATCCTTCAACACGCTGACCGACGCGCTTAAGGAAACCCTCCAGGAGCAATACCCGGATGGGATCGATAGCACGCACATCAAATCCATCCCCACCGCCAAGGGAGAGATCCTGCGCGTGATCGAACTACGCACACCCGACGCCCTCTACCTCATCAAGATCAATCCCGAAAGCCGGGCCGAGATCGACGAGTTCCTCGATCAGGAGGAAAGCACGCCGGCCGGTGAGGACATGGAAGGCGGTGATGACCTGGGTGGCGGCGATGAAGCCGAGACCGAGGAGGAGTCGGATGACGACGGCGGTGCCGACGAGGATGATGGTGATGACGACGACGGCGATGCCGATGCCGGGGATGATGATGGCGGTGACGATGACGAGGACTGAACCAACCGCACCCGTTCGATAACTCCCGAAGGCCCCGGCGCAGCACGTCGGGGCCTTCGCTATTTTGGTGGCATACACACCACCGCCATGAACGGCACCTTCCACCTCGCATTCGCCACCACCGACCTCAAGCGGATCAAGGCCTTCTACGGTAAGTTCCTCGGCTTCAAAGAGGGCCGCAGCGCCGACACCTGGGTGGATTACGACTTCTTCGGCCATCAGCTCACCATCCAGGAGGTGCCCAAGCTGATCAAGACCGCCCGCATCTACAATCCCAAGAGCAACGTGCCCAGTGACCATTGGGGCATTGTGCTGGGCATGGCCGATTGGAAGAAGTTGCGGGACAAACTGAACAAGGTGGGGCACCCCTTCTTCATAGAGCCGCGTACCGTAATGAAGGGTGAGGTGGGTGAGCAGGTGAGCCTCTTCATCGAGGATCCCGACGGGCACGCCATCGAGTTCAAGGCCTTCCCCGAGCCGGAGAACATCTTCAAGAAGGGATGACAGCGGGCCGCGTTACGTTCTGGTGAGCAGCGCATTCCAGCTTCAAACCCGAACCCCATGAAGACCCGCACTGCGCTCCTGTTCGTCCTGGCCGGTTACACGGTGATCACCACCGGCGGCCTGTTCAAGATCATGCATTGGCCAAGCGCCAACATGCAATTGCTCATTGGTGCCACGGTCCAAGCGGTGGGGCTGCTGGCCTTGCTGGGCCAGGTGATGCGCCACCACTCGCTGCGGGCGCTACTGGACAAATAGGTGCCGGTCAGTAGGTGCGCATGGCCACCAGGCCACCCTGCTCGTCGTAGCGCTCACCGGTGCGCAGTTCGCCTTCGGAGTGCCCCAAGCGGCCCAGCACCACATTGGTATGACTGCGGAACTCCCAGGTGCCTTGCCGCTCGCCTTTGCTGAAACGCGCTTGGGCCAGGAGCACACCCGTGTCGCTGTATTGCTTCCACACCCCATCGCGACGGCCATGGAGGAACCCGCCCATCTCGTGTACCCGACCGTTCTCGTAGTACGTGATGAAATGGATGCGCCCCGCCTCTTCGTACCGGGTGGACTTCAACGTACCATCGGGCCAATGCTCCTGTGATAGCAGGGTCTGGGCCGACGCCCATGTGCCTGAGACCAGGGCCAGAAGAAGGAGGATGGTGCGCATGGTGGAACAGTTGTACATCCTTGATACGTCCAAAGATAGCACAATGTTCACCCCGAGTTAACATGGATCTAACATTGGAAAATGGACCGTGGGGTGTGAACAACCCCAGGACCCGCCACTCAACAAGATCAGAACGACAACCGCCCCTGCTGTTCCATGGCCAGGCGTAGCTGCCCGACCTCCTTGCGCAGCTCCACCACGCTGCGCGCCAGGTCGTCGCGGCTCATGTTGGGCTCGGGCAGCTCTGCACTGATGAAGTGTACGAACTTCCAGATCTCCAGCACGCTGGTGACAGGCACTTCATAGGGCGCATAGAGCGGGTTGGTGCTGCACAGCAACAGGGTGCCCTTCTCCTTCAATTGGTTGTACACCACCTTGAAGACGATGCCTTCATCCTTGGTGACCACGATGTACGGCTGCCCGTCGCGGATGGTCTGCCAGTTCTGCACGTACTCACCGGTGACCCAGGAGCCATCGCTCACCGGGGGCATGCTGTCTCCACTGATCTGGAAGGTGCGGTACTTGCGGTCCTTGGCCAGGAACGGCATCTGGAAGGTGGGCAGGATGCTGATATATTCCGGATCGGCGTAGCCCAGCGCGTAGCCGGCCTTGGCCTTCTCGGGCACCAGCTCCACGTTCTCGCGATCGTCCTTGTCCACCGTGGTGGCCAACACACGCAGACGCCGACCACTGAGGTCGATGTCGCCCCCGCGCTCCAGGATGCCGAGCTGGCTTTCGCTGAGGGCGGTGAGGTCGTCCTTGAGCAGCTTGTCGATGCTCACCTTGAAGTATTCGCTCATGCGCACGAGCAGGTCGAACGAAGGCTCGGCGCTGCCGTTCTCATAGCCGCTGTAGCTGGAGCGTTTGATGTCGAGGCCGGCTGCTACCTCTTCCTGTGAACGGCCGCGGCGTTGGCGCAGGAGCTTGATGTTGGAGCCGAAGAGCGGAGTTGCCATGGTGATGAGTGTCTTATGAGGATCGAACGACTGTCCTAATGCTGTTGGGCGATGGTCATGCCTCGCCGGGTTTGAAGCCGATGGGTTTGCGGTGCTGCTCGGCCGGTGAGACCAGTTCGGTGAGGTGGTCGAAGAGGGCCTGTATCTCCTCGTCGTGACCAGAGAGTCGACCTTCCAGTTCTTTCAGCTTCGCCACGACATCGCTGCTGGATAGGAGCACCTCGCGCATGCGGGCAAATACGCGGATGATGTGGATGCTCATGGCAATGGCCTGTTCGCTGCGGAGCACGTTGGCGAGCATCAGAATACCGTGTTCGGTGAAGGCAAAGGGTGCGTATTTGGCATGCTCGCCCTGCTTTAAGGTCGCAAAATGCGACCTTAAAGCATGATCCTCCTCCAGCGTCAGTTCGAGCATGAAGTCCTCTGGGAACCGAGCGATGTTACGGCGCACCTGCTCTTTGAGGCGCTTGACCTCCACGCCGTAAAGTTCAGCCAGGTCACGGTCCAACATCACCTTCTGTCCGCGGATATGATGGATACGGCCGGTGATCGCCGCATCGGGAGGGGCCACAGTGCTGTAGCGGGTGGGTGGCTCCTGGAGCAGGGTGTCCGTGGCGGTGTTCATGCTTCAGCGGGTTTGAAGCCGATGGGCTTACGCTGCTGTTCGGCCGGTGAGACCAGTTCGGTGAGGTGATCGAAGATGGCCTGGATCTCCTCGTCGTGCCCGGAAAGGCGGCCCTCCAGTTGCTCCAGCTTCTGGAGGATCTCGCGGTGCGAAAGGAGCACTTCCCTCATCCGGCTGAATACACGGATGATGTGGATATTGACCAGAATGGCCTGCTCGCTGTTGAGGACGCTGGAGAGCATGGCCACGCCTTGCTCGGTAAAGGCCATGGGAAGTACCCTGGAACCACCTCGCTCTGAGAGGATCTGCTCGTTTGAGGTGCCAAATTGGTACCTCAAAGCGGCCCACTCGGCAGAGGTCAGTTCGAACATGAAGTCCTCTGGAAAGCGGGTGATGTTCCTGCGCACCTGGCGCTTAAGGTGCTTGGTCTCCACGCCGTACAGTTCAGCGAGGTCGCGGTCCAGCATCACCTTCTGACCACGGATCGCATGGATACGGCCGGTGATGGATGCATCGGCAGGGGCCACAGCGCTGTAGCGGGCGGGTGACTCCTGGAGCAGGGTGTCCGTGGCGGTGTTCATGCCTGATCAGGGTTTGAAGCCGATGGGCTTGCGTGGCTCCGACGGCGGAGCGAGCAGCTGCTTGAGGTATTCGAAGATGCTCTGGATGTCGGTGCCATGCTCGCCTATCCGCTTCTCGAGTTGCTCCAAGCGAAGGAGGATGTCCTTGTGGGCGAGCATTGCCTCGCGCATACGCACAAAGAGATCGATGATGCGGATGCTGACAGCGATGGCTTGTTCGCTCTTGAGCACATTCGCGAGCATGAGGATGCCGTGCTCGGTGAAACCATACGGCAGGGTACCGCCGGTGTGGCTGTGGGAAGGTATCGCATTCTGCGATACCAAGTCGCGTAACTCACTGGGTGTTAGCTGGAACATGAATTGTTCCGGGAAGCGGGCGATGTTCCGCTTCACCTGCTCACGCAGACGGATGGGCTTAACCCCATAGAGCACGGCCAGATCGCGGTCCAGCATCACCTTCTGGCCACGGATGTGGCGGACCTTACCAAGGAGCACATCATCAGTAAGGTGACCGATCGTGTAGTCGGCAGGTGGTTCCGCTAACACGAGATGCCGCATGGGCAGCAGGTCCGTGTAGGCGGGCTTCTGAAAGAGGTTGTCCGTTGCCAGGGTTCTCATCGATCGGCTGACCGGTTATCTGCCGGGCAAAGATAATGACTATTTTACCGCCTGCAACATGACAGTTATCTTGTCAATACCGGACGGTTGGGCGGAGCGGGGACCCCGCGCCCGGGATGGGAGCGGCGGCTCCCGCACGGCAGGGCCCTGCGGAGGCGTGCAACGAGGAGGCACCGAGGAACGAGGGGACCCCGCAGTGCCGCCACCGCTGGCATGGCCGCGCGGGACCACAGCGGACAGCCCGAAAAGGCGCCCACCCTTCGACTCCGCTCAGGGTGACGCCGCGGATCGGATAATGGGATGCAAGACCGATGATCACAACGCCCCATCTACCACCAAGCTGCATTTTCTGATCATCTGATCTTCTGATCGACCGATCGACATGGAACGCACCATCCTTCACATCGATCTCAACACCTTCTTCGTGAGCGTGGAACGGCTGCGTGAACCGAAGCTGAACGGCAAGCCCGTGCTGATCGGCGCCGACAGCGACCGCGGCGTGGTGGCCAGTTGCAGCTACGAGGCGCGTGCCTTCGGGGTGCGCAGCGCCATGCCCATGAAGATGGCCAAGCAGCTGTGCCCCGAAGCCATCATCCTGCGCGGCGACAGCGGCCTCTACCTGAAGAAGAGCGACGAGGTGACCGAGATCATCCGCGCCAACGTGCCGCTCTTCGAGAAGAGCAGCGTGGACGAGTTCTACGTGGATCTGAGCGGCACCGACAAATTCCACGGAAGCCAGAAACTGGCGCGGGAGCTGCGGCAGCGCATCATCAACGAGAGCGGGCTGCCCAACAGCTTCGGCATGAGCATCAACAAGACGGTGAGCAAGGTGGCCACCGGCGAGGCCAAGGGCGGCGCAGGCGAGTGGTATGTGGAGCGCGGCACGGAGAAGCCCTTCCTGGCGCCGATGCCCATTGAGCGCATCCCCGGCGTGGGCGAGAAGACGGCGCACCTGCTGCGCAGCATGGGCGTGGCGAAGATCCACACGCTGCAGGAGGTGCCCATGGACCTGATGCAGCGCCTGCTGGGCGAGCATGGGCCGGTGCTGTGGCGCAAGGCCAACGGCATCGACGACAGCCCCGTGGTGGCCTGGCACGAACGCAAAAGCATCAGCACCGAACGCACCTTTGAGCGCGACACCATCGATGTGCCCAAGCTCAAGGGCCTGCTCACCGCCATGGCCGAGAGCCTCGCCTTCCAGCTGCGCAAGGGGCAGAAGCTCACCAGCTGCGTGGCCGTGAAGATCCGCTACGCCGACTTCAACACCCACACCAAGCAGCTGCGCATCCCCTACACGGCCTGCGACCACCTGATCCTGCCCACGGTGCACGAGCTGTTCCGCAGCCTCTACGACCGCCGCCAGCGCATCCGCCTGATCGGTGTGCGCTTCAGCCACCTGGTGGGCGGCGGGCACCAGATCGATGCCTTCACCGATACGGAGGAAGCCATGAGTCTCTACCAGGCCATGGACAAGATCCGCAAGCGCTTCGGCGACCGCACCGTGATGCGCGCCAGCGGCATGGATGCCAAGAGCATCGGCCGCATGGACAACCCCTTTGATGGGCAGGCGCCGGTGTTGCTGGCGAACAGGAGAAGCTGATCAGAGGATCAGACAATGAGACGATCAGATAATGGAAATGCCGGGGATGGTATGGCACTGGCGTGGGCGCAGGTGATCATCTGATCTTCTCATTCTCTGATCGGACCTGGGCGTGCGGACCTTCCCTCCCACCGGCCAGCGCACAGGTCGGAGTGGGATCTGACCCAAGTCTTGAGCAAGGGCTGTAGTTGCCTTGGCCAAGCCCGCATCCCACCTTGGGGGTCTAGCCGCCTATTTTGTAACTCCGTCCTCCCTTCCCCGTCCCATTACCGGTCATCGCACCTTCCCGACCGTCCGTGTGATCGGCCTTTCTGCTGCATCTTCACGCTCCATCTTGCACCCTGCAAACCCTCCACCCCGCATGCAACTCGTCATCAACGGCCTCAGCAAGACCTACGGCAACGGCGTGAAAGCGCTGGACAACGTGAGCCTCACCATCCCCACCGGCATGTTCGGACTACTGGGGCCCAACGGCGCCGGCAA
This sequence comes from Flavobacteriales bacterium, assembly GCA_025455765.1. Taxonomy (GTDB): domain Bacteria; phylum Bacteroidota; class Bacteroidia; order Flavobacteriales_F; family PHOS-HE28; genus PHOS-HE28. Next base: position 21,809 of record JALOLX010000002.1, read on the forward strand.
AAGTTCGCTCATGCGCATCCTGGCCACGTTGCAGGAGGCCGATGCGGGCACGATCATGCTCGGCGATCTGGATGTGCTCAACCAGAAACATGAGGTGCGCAAGGTGCTCGGCTACCTGCCGCAGGAGTTCGGTGTGTACCCCAAGGTGAGCGCCTACCAGATGCTCGACCACATCGCACTGCTGAAAGGAGTGATCGCCAATGGCGAACGCAAACAACTGGTGGAGGCCCTGCTGCAAAAGGTGAACCTCTGGGACCATCGCAACCGTCGCATCGCAGGCTTCAGCGGTGGCATGAAACAACGCTTCGGCATCGCCCAGGCGCTCATCGGCGACCCCAAGCTCATCATCGTGGATGAACCCACCGCAGGCCTCGACCCCGGCGAGCGCAACCGCTTCTATAACCTGCTCACGGAGATCGGCGAGAACGTGGTGGTGATCCTCAGCACCCACATCGTGCAGGATGTGCAGGAGCTGTGCAACAACATGGCCATCATCAACAAGGGCCAGCTGCTCTTCGCAGGTTCACCCAGCGATGCGCTGCGTGCTGCAGAAGGCCACATCTGGGAGAAGCGGATCAGCAAGAGCGAACTGGAGCACCACCTCGCAACACACCGGGTCATCAGCAACAAGCTCATCGCAGGCAGCCCGGTGATCCACGTCTTCAACAGCACCCGGCCCGCCGATGACTTCGTACCGGTGGAACCCAACCTTGAGGATGTGTTCTTCAGCCACATCAACGGCACCCTCAACACCACCGCAGCATGACCTGGCGGCTCTTCCTCCTCGAAGTGCGCCATTGGCTCCGTCAGCCCATGGTGTACATCTTCCTGCTCCTCTTCGCCCTGATCGGCTTCGGTCTGGTGACGTGGGATAAGCTGGTGGTGGGTGGGCAGCTGGCCAACGTGCAGTTGAACGCCCCTTACATGGTGTTCCAGTACTACGCCGTCATGGGGTTCCTGGGGCTGCTGATGGTGACCGCCTTCGTCAACGCCAGCGCCATCCGTGACTTCGCGAACAACACCCAGCAGATCATGTTCAGCACACCGCTGAAGAAAAGCCACTACCTGCTGAGCCGCTTCCTGGGCAGCACCTTCGTGGCGTCGCTTCCGCTGCTGGGCATCTCGCTGGGTATGCTGCTGGGCAGCGCCATGCCCTGGGTGGATCCCGAACGGCTGGGTCCGAACGATCTGATGGCCCATGCGCAGGCCTACCTCTACCTCAGCCTGCCCAATATCCTGTTCTCCTCGGCCATCATCTTCTCGGTGGCCGTTCTGATGCGCAGTACGGCGGCAGCCTTCATCACGGCCGTTGTGATCATGGTGGGCAATGGTGTGGCCGACACCTTCATGGGCGAGATGGAGAACCAGACCCTCGCCGCATTGCTCGACCCCTTCGCCGGCATCGCGTTCGAACTGGTATCGCGCTACTGGACGGTGGACGACAAGAACACCCTGCTGCTGCCCATGAACGGCGTGTTCCTGTGGAACCGCATCCTCTGGCTGGCCATCGCGGCTGGCATCTTCGGGCTGGGCTACTGGCGCTTCAGCTTCAGTGAGCGCAACAAGGTGGGCAAGCTTCCGCCGGCCACTTCGGAAGTGGAAGCGCTCCGCGCCGCCGCCGCTCCACTTCCCAAGGTGTCGCGCCAGCATGGCACCAGCGCGCGTTTCCGGCAATGGCGTCGCATCGTGTGGAACGACTTCACAGGCATGCTCCGTGGAACGGCCTTCCTGCTGGTCACGGGCATCGGCCTGCTCAACATGTTCTTGAGCCTGGCCTTCTCCACCTCGCTGTACGAGAACACCATCCACCCGGTGACCTACCGCGTGAACGACATCACCGAGGGCACGTTCTCGCTCTTCCTCCTGATCCTGGTGACCTTCTACAGCGGTCTGCTCGTGTGGAAGGAACGGGAGCCCAAGCTGGATGAAGTACACGATGCCACGCCCATCCCATTGGGACTCTCACTGTTCGGCAAGTACACGGCCCTGGTACTGCTCCTCGCTGTGGTGCTCAGCATTTCGGCGTTCGGAGGAATGATCTACCAGCTCACCCAAGGCTACACACGGCTTGAGCTCAACGTCTACCTCGGCAATTACGTCCTACCGAACCTCGTCGGCTTGTCCATCATGTCCGCGCTCGCCTTCGCCATCCATGTGCTGGTGAACAACAAGTACGTGGGCTACGCCGTGTTCATTGTGTTCCTGGTGGGCAATGGCATCCTGCTCAATGCGTTGGACATCACCACGCGGCTGGCCAGCTTCAACAGCGCCCCCAGCGACCCCTATTCGGACATGAACGCCTATGGCACGTCGCTGCGGGCCTGGGCCTGGTTCAAGGCGTATTGGGGCGCCTTCGCTGCAGTGTTGATGAGCGTTGCGCTCCTCTTCTGGATCCGTGGGCGGGAGACCGAACGGGCCTGGCGCCTGCGGCTTGCGGGCCAACGGCTGCGCACCACCCGTTGGTTGCTCTTGCCCGCACTGGCCGCGTGGATCGGTCTTGGTGCCTGGAACTACTACAACACCAAGGTGCTCAACAAAATGGTCGGCGAGGACCAGTTGGAGGAGGACCGCGTGTACTACGAACGGACCTACAAGAAGTACGAAGGCATCCCCCAGCCCCACTATACCGACATCCGCTTCACCATCGACCTGGTCCCTGCTGAACGCTCGCTGCACAGTGTGGCGGAGGTCACTGTGCGCAACAAGTCGCGCGTACCGATCGATTCCCTCCACCTGAACCTGGGCGGCGGCGGGATCGAGCAGGAGGTGAGCATCCCCGGTGCCCAGCTGGTGGTGAACGACGAACGGGTGGACTACCGCATCTACAAGCTGGACAAGGCCCTGCAGCCGGGAGAGGAACTGCGCTTCACCGTTACCGCAAGCCACACGGAACGCGGGTTCGAGAACAACGTGACCGCCATGCAGTTGAACCACAACGGCACCTTCTTCAACAACATGGACCTCATCCCGCTGATCGGATATACGGCCGACGGCGAATTGCAGGACAAGAACGACCGCAAGGACCATGACCTGCCGCCCAAGGAGCGCATGCCACGCCTCACCAGCGACAGCCTCGCGCGGATGCAGCAGTACTTGATGCCCAACAGTGACTGGGTGAACGTGAGCACCATCATCAGCACCACTCCCGATCAGATCGCCATCGCGCCAGGAAGCCTCAAGCGCGAATGGACCGAGAACGGCAAGCGCTACTTCGAGTACGTGGTGGACCATCCCAGCATGAACTTCTACTCCTTCATGAGCGCCCGCTATGAAGTACACCGGGAGAAGTTCGACGGAGTTGACGTGGAGGTGTACTACCATCCCGACCATGCTGAGAACGTGCCGCGCATGGCACAGAGCATCAAACGTTCGCTCGCCTACTACGGCACACACTTCGGTCCCTATCGGCACAAGCAGGCGCGCATCATCGAGTTCCCCCGCTACCAGAGCTTCGCTCAGGCCTTCCCCGGCACCATGCCGTACAGCGAAGCCATCGGCTTCATCGCTGACCTGAGCGACACCACCGACATCGATATGGTGTTCTACGTGGTGGCGCACGAGATGGGGCACCAGTGGTGGGCGCACCAGGTGATGGGCGCCGACATGCAGGGCAGCACGCTCCTGAGCGAGACCATGTCACAATACAGCGCGCTGATGGTGATGGAGGAGGAGTACGGCCGCGCACAGATGCGGAAGTTCCTCAAGCTGGAGAGCGATCGCTACCAAAGTGCACGCGGAACCGAAGAGCTGAAGGAAGTACCGCTGCTCGAAGTGGAGAACCAGGGCTACGTCCATTATAACAAGGGTAGCGTGGTGCTTTACTGCCTGCGCGACTTCGTGGGCGAGGATAAGCTGAACCATGCCTTCCGTAACCTGGTGGACACCTTCGCCTACGCCGAACCACCCTACCCCACCGCCCTCGACATGTACCGCGAACTGGAACAGGTGGTGCCGGACAGCTTGGAGTACCTGCTCATCGATGGGTTCAAGAAGATCACGCTCTACAACAACCGTGTGGATAAGGCCACGGCCCGCATGCTACCGGACAGTACGTACGAGGTGACCGTGGAGATCTTCGGCGAGAAGAATTACGCGGACTCGCTCGGTCGCGAGACCCCTGCAACGATGAACGATTGGATGGACGTCAGCATCCTCCGCTACCCCAAGTTGGGAATGAAGGCGGACAAGTCGCTGAACGACGTACCACTGGTGCAACAGCGCATGCGACTTCGTTCCGGAGTGAACACGCTCACCTTCGTGGTACCGGAGAAGCCCATGCAGGCCGTGGTCGATCGGGACAATCTGTTCTTCGACCGTGTGATGCAGGACAATATGAAGACGGTGGAGGTGCCCTGAACCTTGCTCAAGGATCTCCGCTGACGGAGGTGACCTTCTTGCACCCCGAAGAAGGAACGTTACATCAGGAGAAGAGCAGCATTCCATCCTGACACATCGCTTGGCAGAATGACGCGACGCATCATCCTCTTTGAGCTCAGATTCTGGATGCGTCAGCCTCAACTTTGGCTGTTCAGTGGGATGGCTTTCGCATTCGCCTGTGCGTTGGCGGTGTTCGAAGGTGGCGGTGAAGGCAGTGCCGGAATGGTCCACGTCAATTCACCTTCACACGTCTACGACCTCTACGCCAACCTGTCGTTCCTGTGGCTGCCGATGGTCACAGCCTTCGTGAACGCCACGGCGATCCGCGACTTTGCGCAGCGTACATCGGACATCGTGTTCAGCACCGTGGTCACCAAACGGCAATATGTGCTGGGGCGTTCCATGGGGAGCACACTCGTAGCCCTCACCCCAACACTCGGCATCTCAGCCGGGCTGATCCTAGGTAGTTGGATCCCATATGGCGATCCCATCCGCTTCGGTGCGAACGATCTGCTCGTCCATGCACAAGCCTTCCTTTGGTTCGCTGTCACCAGCATCTTCTTTCAAAGTGCTGTGATGTTCGCAGTTGCTACCGTCGTGCGCTCGGCGGCAGCTGCCTTCGTCACATCCATCGTCCTCGTCGTGCTTAATGTGATCGCAACCGCCTACTCCACCGAGATGGAGAATGGTCTGCTTGCGGCCTTGTTGGATCCGTTCGCCAACCAAGCCTTGAACGAAGTGACCCGCTATTGGAGCGTGGATGAGCGGAATAGTGCTCTTCTCCCCGTGTTCGGTCCGCTCACCTATAACCGCCTGCTATGGCTGCTAATTGGAACAGGGATCTTTCTTGTGGCATATCTCCGCTTCTCGTTCACAGAACGCCGTCAGAACAGTCCCAACACCCTCAGAGAACTCCCGACACACATCGGAGCTGACACGGTGATCCCAGGGGTCATCCTCCGTCATGATCGGTCCTCCGATCGGCACCGCTTCATTGCCGTGCTGGCCTCAGACCTACGCAGCTTGTTCACCACGCCGGTATTCTGGATCATCACCGGCCTTGGTCTCTTGATGACCGCGATCACCTTGAGCGAGGTCACGTCAGCCTTCGGCAACCACAGCTGGCCAGTGACCTACCACGTCGCCGAAATGCTGCGCGGCATGTCCATGCTCTTTATCATGGTGCTCATCACGTTCTATAGCGGTGAGCTGCTCTGGCGTGACCGTGATGCTGGCTTGGAGGGGATCATGAACGCACTTCCTGTCCGCACCGCCCTCCCACTGTTGGCCAAGCTCAGCACGCTCATCATCGTCGGAACGTTCGTTCTCACTCTGATGGCCCTGATCGGCGTGGTCGCCCAACTCATCCAAGGCTACACGGCCATCCAGCCAATGACCTACTTCATGGGCTTCATCCTGCCCGGTGTGGTCGCATTCGCGTTCTGGTCCATGGTCGCCATGACCATCCAAACACTTGTTCACAACAAGTATGTAGGCTTCGGCCTGTTCGTCGTGCTCTTCGCGGTGAATACGCTCGTCTGGCGCTACCTGAAGGTGGAGTCCAACTTGGTGGTGTTCTTCGGGGGACCGCGCCTCCTCTTCTCGGATATGAACGGCTTCGGGCCTTTCCTGTTGCCATGGACGTTCTTCCGGGCATACTGGCTCGCCTTTGCAGTGTGCCTGCTCTTCATCGCATCGCTCTTCGTGGTGCGCGGTGGTGAGACCAACTTGGGTTGGCGCTGGCGCATCGCGGGGATCCGATGGAAGCGATCCTGGCGAACAGGAGCTCTGACTTTCAGCGCCTGGGTCGTGTTGCTGCTCATCGGCTTCTACAACACCCGCATCCTGAACCGACCGGTCACAGAACAGGATAAAGAGGCGCTACAAGTGGCCTATGAGCAGACCTATCAACGCTACAGGAATACGGCGCTTCCGCACTTCACTGCCGTGGATATCACTGTGGAACTGGAGCCATACGCACGCAGCATCCGATACACTGCGGAGATGATACTTACCAACAAGGGAGAGGCTCCGGTGGATACGTTGTGGTTCAGCCTGCCCGACCACATGGACATGACCTTCGAGGTGCCGAACGCCCGCTTGTTACTGAACGATAGCACCCGTTTCCAGCGGATGTACCGTTTGCATCGCTCCCTTGCCACCGGCGACTCCATGAGGGTCGTGGTCACCGGCCAATGGGCACCCAAAGGCCTTACGAACGACGTGGAATTCCTGTCATTGGTGGAGAACGGGACCTTCTTGAACACCATGGACCTGTTGCCCATGATCGGCTACCAGGACCAAGTTGAACTGTCCGACCCGGGTGAACGTCGCAAGGTCGGTCTACCGGTGCGACCGCGCACTGCACCGTTGAGCGATGACCCGCGTTATCGAGCTACGAACGAGACCATGGATCATGCCGATCGCATCCGATTCGCGTGTACCATCGGTACAGCACCGGATCAGACCGGCATCGCGCCTGGCACCTTAAAGAAGGAATGGATGGCGGATGGAAAGCGCTGGTTCCGTTACGAATGCGAAGCGCCCATCTTCAATTTCTGGGCGGTGCTGAGCGCACGCTATCATGTGACTCGTGAGCAAGCTGGCGATGTCACGTTGGAAGTGTATCACCATCCCGACCACGGCACGAACGTTCAGCGCATGTTGAAGGCGATGCGCGATGCATTGACCTATGCCTCCGCAGAGTTCGGCCCATACCCGCATAGCGTGGCACGGATCATCGAGTTCCCGCGCTACCGGCGCTTCGCGCAATCCTTCCCCGGCACCATGCCATACAGTGAGGCCATCGGCTTCATCACGGACCTGCGTGATACCAACCGGATCGACATGGTCTATTATGTGGTGGCGCACGAAGTGGCCCATCAATGGTGGGGGCATCAGGTGCTCGGGCCGCGCATGCAGGGGTCGTCCATGCTTGTCGAAAGCATGGCGCAGTATACTGCACTAATGGTCCTTGAGAAGGAGTACGGACGCGCTGCAATGAGAAAATTCCTCGCCTACGAACAGGACAACTACCTACGCGGAAGGGGGCAGGAAGGGACAGGCGAACTGCCGTTGATGCGTGTAGAAGACCAACAATACATCCACTACAACAAGGGTAGCGTGGTGATGTATGGCCTGCGCGACATGCTCGGTGAAGAACGCGTCAATTCTGCTTACCGCTCGTTCGTGGATTCGTTCGCCTTCAAAGGGGCACCTTATCCCACCACGCTTGACCTCTTCCGAATGATGGAACACGTGACGCCTGACAGTCTGCGCTACGTATTGGAAGATGGGTTGAAGTACATCACCTTCTACCGGAACGCCATATCCTCAGCGTCCACCGCGCGGGGCCTGGATGGCTCGTGGACCGTATCTATGACCATTGACTGCGCAAAACTTCATTCCGCCCCCTCTGGGAAGGAACTCGAGGTGCCGATGAAGGACTGGATGGATGTAGCGGTGGTGCTGGAGGATGGCACTGAACGCAACCAAAGGATGAGGCTTCATACCGGTTCGAACGCCATCCGACTTGTCGTATCACAGAGACCGAAGGCCGTGGTGATCGATCCTGACCACCTGTTCTTCGACCGTGTGATGCAGGACAATATGAAGATGGTGGAGGTGCGTTAGCGCCTTCACTCCTTCACCAGCCGATGCCAGGATGTGCGACCGGCCGTATCCTCGATCATGATCACGTACACACCGGGGGAAAGCCCATCCACCTGCAACATCCGTGGCCCCATCACCGTCACATGGTGAACGCGCCCCTGTGCGTCCAACGCATCCACCGAACGGATCGCTGCTGGAAGTTCCACGTGCACGATAGCACCAGCCGGTACAGGATAGAGCAAGGCACGGGTTCCAGTGAGTGCATCCACGCCCACGTTCAGCACGACCAACACCGTATCCGTGCTCCACGTACAGCCGAACGCATCGGTGACCAGCGCGTGATAGGAGCCCGTCCCGGTCGCTACGACGGAAGCACTGTCCGCCCCTTCGACCACCTCACCGTCTTGGTACCACGCCCAGGATGTACCGGCATTGACCCACAACGAATCACCGTCCACCTGCACCGTATACTCAGGATCGCCGCGCTCCAGCACCTCCACGGTAACATTACGAACCTGACCACTGGCATCCAGCACTTCCACCGAGTAGGTACCGGCACACAGTCCGACGATCGATGTCGTAGTCGCACCAGTACTCCAGATGAAGCTGAACGGACCATCGCCGTTCGCGAAGACCTGGGCCTCTCCAGCGCAGGTACCGGGACAGATGGTGGATGCGAACACGCTAGCAGCGAAGGTCGTATCGACACCTGCGATCAGCATCGCATCGCCATTGCCCACATCATCAATAGTGGTATTGCCGTAGGTGATCACGCCCCAGTAATACCCACCGAAGTAGACCTGGTACGGGGCGGTGGCTTGCCGGTGGATGCACAACGGGATATCGCGCTGAAAGCCGCTGGGACGTGAGGCCCACACCACGCCCCCACCGCCATCCAGCTTCGC